>JAJDAM010000027.1 GCA_029261905.1 Deltaproteobacteria bacterium | reverse complement strand
GGATGATGCGGTTGCGCAGCATCCGGGGATCGAAGAAGTGGGGATTGCCGAGGCGCTTGTTCTCGAGCTTCCAGGCGCTCGCGAACTGCCCGCGAATCGTTCGCCTATAGAAGTGTTCGTAGGTCTCACCGAAGCGCGCGGTGGCGGGATCGTCGGTGGTGCCCACCCGGACGTGATGGCCCCGCAGGTGCTCGGTGTAGAAGTGCTCGTTCAATACAGTGCAGAGCAACAGGCGACCGAGCCCTTGCTCCCATTTCTTCTTCCGGTGGATCAGTTCATGTGCGGTGATGATCGAAAAGCCCGAACCGCCTCCGACGATCACGAAGACGAGCAAGGTGTCGACCGAGAAGAAATCCTGAACCGCAAACATCCGAGCCAACTCGAACACGATCCACAGTTGGATCGCGGCCAACAAGTAGACCAAGCCATCGAAGGGCCACGCGGGCAGGCTCTCGTCCGGCTGCCGCAACTCTTCCCGATCTGCTCCGTCGAATGCATACGCGACGCCGAGCGGAATCAAGAACAGAGGGGCGATGTACCAGGTGTGGGGACCGGTCATCAAGAAGGCCAGCGCGTTGACTGGAAGCAGTAGCGAAACGAGATGGCGCGACCAGATCCTGGCCACTTCGCCGGTCGAAATCGCAGGGCTGCCCAAAGACGTAGCGGCTGACATTGCGGTGCCTCGAAATCCAATGGAGAGATTGTCGGCCTGGCCCGAGCGATTCCCGAGCCTTCCGAACGGGAACTTCCCGAAGGCCCCCGAAGATAGCCGAGTACAGTGCTGGCGCGGTACCGGGCTCGCTCCTACTTTCTGGGCGCTACCGATTTCGACAACACCCCCTCCCAGCGGCCGTCGGCCGTATGGGAGGTCGTCTTTTGCGCTTTGCGCGATTCGGCGAGTGATTTCGATCGGAAACCGGAGAAGTCGATGAACGCGGCGATCGGACTCGACTTCGGAACGACCAACAGCGCGATTGCGTGGGTGGTCGATGCTGGAGATCCGATCCTCGCCCACTTCGATGCGGGCGCCGGCCCCACCGATACGTTTCGATCGGTCTTGTACTTCGACCAGGGCGAGGACGGACAGGATCCACTGACGACTACCGCGGGACCGTTCGCGATTTCGCGGTACCTCAATGCCGAGGAAAAGAACGGCCGCTTGATCCAGTCGTTGAAATCGTTTCTGGCCAGCCGACTGTTCCACGCAACCAGCATCTATGGACGCATGTATCGACTCGAGGAATTGATCGCGATCATACTGCGCGATCTGAAGGCCGCCGCCGAAGCCGAACTGGGATACGAAATCGACAAGGTGGTCGTCGGTCGTCCGGTTCGATTCGTGCATGCCCAGGATGCCAGTGACGCTGAACTGGCACTCAAGCGGCTACTGGCAGGTCTGCACAACGCCGGCTTTCGTGAAATCGAATTCGAATACGAACCCGTAGGGGCCGCATATCACTACGAATCGGATCTCGACCACGACGAGTTGATCTTGATTGCCGATTTCGGGGGCGGTACGAGTGACTTTTCGCTGTTGCACGTGGGTCCCAGTTATCGCGATGGGAGGCGCGGAGGGAGCGCCAATGAACATCGCCGCGATTCGATCCTCGGTCACGACGGTGTCCCCATCGCCGGGGACTGTTTCGACGGCAAGCTGATTCGCCACCTCGTTACACCGCTGCTCGGCCGGGGCGCCCAGTTCCGATCGCAGTTCGGCAACCCGTTGGAAGTGCCGAGCTTCATCTACAACCGACTGGAACGTTGGCATCACCTGTCGGTCCTGAAGAGCCCGAAGATGATGAATCTGCTGATCGAGTTGCAACGCGAGGCCTACGAACCCGAGAGATTGGCCGCGTTGATCCACCTGGTTCGCAACGACCTCGGTTTTTTGTTGTTCCGAGCCGTCGAGAAGACCAAGCGCGAGCTTTCCGATGGGTTTTCGAGTCGCCTGCGGTTCGCCCACCAGGACCTCGAAATCGACGTTTCCGTCACACGCGCCCAGTTCGAATCCTGGATCGCCGAAGAAATCAGCGCGATCGAACAGTGCGTCGACGGATTGCTCGAGCGTTCGGGTTTCGCGACACGCGATGTCGATTTTGTCTTTCTGACCGGAGGGTCGTCATTCGTTCCAGCCGTTCGGCACGTGTTCGAAGAACGCTTTGGTGCGGACCGGATGCGGTTCGGTGGCGAACTGACCTCTGTCGCGAACGGTCTTGCATTGCGTGCACAGGAAGGCGCGGCAGCAAAACGAGCCCGCACTTGAAACCCATCCCGACCGAGATCGGGACGGCTATAGTCGAGCGCCTGTGACCACAGACGACCGCCCATCGGAGCAGGCCCAGCAGACGCCGAAAACGCCGAGAGCCGCTCTTGCAACTCTCTTTGGCGTGATCGTCATCGACCTCATCGGGTTCGGGATCGTGATGCCGATCCTGCCGTACTACGCCAAGAGCTTCGACGCGAGCCCGTTGGTGTTGGGCTTTCTGTTGGCGGTGTACCCCGCTTTCCAGTTCGTGTTCGGACCCGTCTGGGGTCGACTGTCGGATCGGGTCGGGCGGCGACCGGTGATCCTGATCACGATCGCCGGTACCGCAGCCGCGCTCGCAATGCTGGGATTGGCGGATTCGCTCGCATGGCTGTTCGCGGCACGCGTCCTCGGCGGCATCTTCGGTGCCAACATCAGCGTCGCGACCGCCTACATCACCGACGTGACTGACGAGAGTGAGCGAACTCGTTGGATGGGAATGGTCGGCGCGTCATTTGCGGTGGGGTTCGTACTGGGCCCCGCACTCGGTGGTTTACTGGCACCGAATCTCGATGGGTCCTGGCCCGCTGCTGCGGTATTCGGTCCCTCGATCTCTGCGGTCGTCGAGCCGTTCGGCTACGGGATCCCGGTCCTGCTGGCTGCCGGCATGGCGCTGATCAACGGCGCGTTTGCCGCAAAGGCTCTTCGAGAGCCCTTGCGACGAGCCGAGGCCGCAGTGGGTGTTGGACGCTTCGAAGTACTACGGGACCCGTTGGTGCGACGCTTGTGCGCGACGAACCTGCTGTACTCGTTGGCCGTCACGCAACTCGAGTCGATCTTTGCGTACTTCATGGTCGATCGTTTCGGCTACGAGGCGTTGCAGGTTGCATTCATCCTGATTGGTATGGGGATCCTGATGGGCGGCGTCCAGGGCGGCGCCATCCGTCCGCTGGTCGCTCGATTTGGCGAGCGCAAGCTGACGTTGGCAGGCTTCGCGATCATGGCCGTTTCGTTCGTTGCCGTTCCGTTCGCCCGCAGCGTGTCTCTCACGTTGATCCCGCTGGGCTTCTCGGCAGTCGGGCGTGGGATCGCGCAGCCTCCTCTGCTCGGGCTGGCCAGCATGGCGACGAACGAGACGAATCGGGGCTCGGTGATGGGAACGTTTCAATCCGCAGCCTCGCTCGCGCGGGTGTTCGGCCCCGCAATCGCTGGCGCCGCATACGCGCTGCTCGAGGCGGGCCCGTTCCTGGTGGCGGCTGGCTTCATAGCCGTTGCCTGGGTTCTCGCACGGGGCAACGACGACCGCCGCACAAACGGTTGATGCTCGTTCGAGCGTCAGGGAAGACGCGGGCGAATGTGGAGAGCTTCCCCGATCCCTGACTCGTGCTGGGTACGGACCTAATCGCTGCGGTCGGAGATCTCACTCCGGGACGCAGCCTCGGGTTCGCCGGAATCGGTGACGTCCAGTGGTCCTGAAACCCTGCGAAGTCGGAGTCGCTCTATCCGTCGCAGCGACACCTCCAACACCTCGACGCGATAGGGGCCCATCTCTACCGTATCGCCACGCTGTGCCAATCTCCCCAGCCGAGCCGTCACGTGCCCACCGAGCGTGTCTTCCTCCTCGTCTTCTTTGGAATCGAGGGAGAAATCGAGACGGTCCAACACCTCGGGAAGCGACACCCGCCCGGGCGCCTCGAACGTTCCGGGAGAAACTTCGCGAAGGCTCTCTGTTCGGTCGTCGAACTCGTCGTCGAGCGGTCCGACCACCTCCTCGAGAACGTCCTCCCGGAACGCGAACCCGATCACGGTCCCGCGCTCGTCCAGGACGGCCGCGCACTGCGCCTGTTTCGCCTGGAGTTCCATCAGAAAGTCCGCAAGTCCCATCGTGTCCGGTACGTACAAGGCTTCGCGCGTGAGAGCCCGGAGATCGATCACCTCACCCCGCAGTGATCGGCCCAGGAGATCCTTGGTGTGGAGGAAACCGACGATCGTGTCCAGACCCCGCTCGCATATTGGAAGCCGGGAGTGCTGGCTCTCGCCGATGCGACGAAGATTGTCTTCGAGCGGCCGCTCGAGACTCAGCAGCTCGATATCGGACCGCGGCACGACGATGTGCCGTACCTCGAGTTGTGTAACCCGAAAAACGTTCTCCGTGAGTTCGTACTCGCGATCGGAGATCTCCCCAGCGCCCGCGGACAGCGAGAGGATGCTCCGGATCTCCTCCGTATCGTGGGTCTCCTCAGCGTGGCCAGCACCGGGCAGGCCGATCCATCGCAGCAGCCCGTTCGAGATCGCATTGATCGCCGCGATGAACGGCGCGAAAAACCAGGCGAAGGCACGCAAGATCGGCGCGGTACCAATGGCAACGCCTTCGGGTCGGCGAATCGCCCACATCTTGGGCGCCTGTTCGCCAATCGTCATGTGCAGGGTTGTGATCACCGCAAATGCGATGCCGATCGATACGATCGGCAGCCAGCTCGCGTTCGATGCCACACCAATGCCCACCGCTTTCGCCCCCGCGATCAACAGAACAGACACGGCCGGTTCCCCGAGAGCCCCGAGGACCAGGCTGGCTAGCGTGATACCCAGTTGGCATGCCGACAAGTAGTGGTCGAGATGTGCGTGAAAATGCAGCACCGTCTTGGCGCCTCGGCGCCCGTCGTTTGCCAGGGTTTCGACACGGGAGCCGCGCACCTTCACCAGCGCGAACTCCGCAGCTACGAAAAAACCGTTCAGCAGCACAAAAAAGAGAGTCGCGCCGAGTCGCCACGCGATCCCGAACGCGTCCAGTCCTTCATGCTCACCGCTCAAGTTGTTCTCCCTCCCCACGGTCAGTGGGCGATTGGTGCTCTTGGTTCAAAGGTGTTCCATCATCAGCGTTGCGATACCGAGGAAGCCGCTGCTCTTCTTTCACCTGCCACCAGCGAGTACTTGGCCGAGGCTCTCGCGCAGGCCTCGAACCGTCGACTGAAGCGCAGGCGAGATCGCCGGATAGACGCGCGGGTCGATCTTTCCCGACCACTCATCCATGAAGAATTTCTTGAACTCGACGGCCAGCGAGCACGCTTCGTCCGGAAAGTTCTCGTGAATCCACCGCGACATGTTGCCACCCTGGAACTTGACATTCTCCCGCACGTCGAGTGACCGCCCTTGGAAGTCGTAGCCACGCAGCTCAGTGATGAATCGGTCGATCAGAGGAGCCCATCGCGTGCGGTCCAGAGTGCCGCTTCCCACATTCACCTCCGGATTTCCAGCGGGTTCGGCGAGGTCTCCGTCGGGACCGTCGCGTCGGTGGTTATATGAATGGAGGTCGAGCACGACGACGCCACCGAAGAGCCGAATGCGACGCGCGACGACATTGGATAGCTCTGCATAGAACGCGTCATACTCCCCGAGCGACCGGGTGAGGAGTGCCTGGGGAGGTGGCTTCTTCCACAGATCCAAACCCCAGGCGTCTGCCGGTTTCGCGTAGACGGCTTTATCGCGCGCACGGTTCAGGTCCACCTCGAACCGCGACCGGGTGGCAATGACCTGTGTACCCGCGATCTTCGTCCACTCCCCGGTATAGGGATCCTCCTCTCGCAGTCGCTCTTCGTCCGACAACGCAGTCAGCGAGGCGACTTCCTCGCGGAGCTGATGGCCATCGTGAATCGCAGTCGCAATGATCGGGCCCTCGCCTTCGATGATTTTCCAGAGTTGATCGTTCACTTGTTCCTCCTCATGCTGCGTAGCTAGCGCTTGGGGCGCGGGACGCCTCGAGGGCTGAGCACCGGCTCGCGCTTGTTCGGCATTTTTTCGGGCTCGCGCGGTTTCGGCTCAGCGATCGGTCGGGGCTCTCGAGTCGGCGGCTTGGAATCGGGGCGCTTCATTGGACCTCCCAGAAATCCTGTCGTTCTACTGTGCAGATTTCCATGCTCACACATCGCCTCACACCCGCGAGGTGAGGCAAAGCTGCCGTTGCCATTGCGGTGTGCGCTAGAGGGTCGCCATTCCGGCATTGCTGAAGGAACGATCGTAGTACTCCATGTAGTGCACCTTGCGCTCGAGGCTCTCGATCACCGTGTGGGCGAAATTCACGTTGATCAGTTTGTGCACGCTACCGAGACCACCCGGACTGAACACGTTGATCTCCATCAGCTTGTCTCCCACGATGTCGAGCCCGACGAGAAACATTCCGTCCTCGACGAGCTTGGGGCGGACGATTTCGGCGATTTGGAAGTGGGTATCCGTGAGTTCCGCCGCCCGCAGTTTCCCGCCCGCGTGGATATTGCTTCGCATGTCCGGACCGGACCGGAGTCGACGGAAAGCCGCGACTTTCCCCTTGTGTCGCAACGGTTGACCGTTCATCACGAACATGCGGGTATCGCCCTCACTTGCCGCGGTGAGATACTCCTGCGCGATGACGTAGCCATCTCGCGTCAGGCTCTCGATCATCTGGTTCAAGTTGGATCCGGATCCCTCGTCGACGAGGAAGACGCCCTGGCCGCCCGACCCCTGCAGCGGCTTGAGGACCGCTTTGCCACCCTGGTCCTTCACAAAGGCTTTGATCTCGTCGCGGTCCATCGTGATCAGCGTCGTCGGCCGAACCTCATCGGGAAACAGCTGGAAATACATCTTGTCCATCGCCTTCGCGAGGCCGTTCGGATCATTGACGACGATGACACCGTGCCGCATGGCGATGCGCCCGAAGTTGATCCCCACGGTCTGCGCCCAGGAACGCAGCCCGGAGTCTGTAGAGGGATCGTTGCGTAACATCAGGACATCGAGATCGTCGACGGTGATCCGCTCGACTCTTGCGTTCTTCCCCTTGAGATCCGCAACGTATTTATCCGAGTCCTTGTACTGGGCTTTCGGCGCCGATCGGGCCCGAGCCCGGATTTTCTCGTCCGGGTCATAGGCGAAGGACTGTGCATCCATGAGCCAGGCCTCGTGCCCCCGGTTGATCGCGGCCATCGCCAATCGCGTCGTCGTGTAGCCGGGTTCTTCCGTCTTGATGTCGTTCACAAAAAAGCCTATTCGCATTAGTTCCCCTTGTGTCGAGCGCAGTCAGTGGTTTGGGATTCGGGTGCTTCACTCGCAGACCCGCTCCACCCCTAAGCAATCTGCATGCCGTTCGAATCCGATACTCGAGGGCATCGTTAAGTCACTGAATTAGATACGTTTTTCCAATGTCCTGCCGCAGATTCAGCTGCACGGCGCGCCGAACGACGCACCCGAAGGAGAGGCTTTACCTCCGCTTTGTGCAATGATGGCGCCGGTATTTTTAGCTCGACAGGATCCTCGAGCGTGACGTTCCTCTGGGTCAGGGCCCTATTAAACGATGTTCCTTCGGACGGCAGTCGCCGCAGAACCTGGGGAAACCCGGCGCAGGGTGGGGTCGGCCCTTCATGACGTGGAGAGCATCGCGGTCAACCTGCCTTCCTTTGACGCCCTGCTCGAGTTGCTGGAGCGGCGGTCCCTCGACCTCGTCGTAATCGACGAATCGCTCTTGCCCGATGATGCGTACGGCGTCATCCAGTCGATCCGGGACAAGCACGAACCACCGCAAGTCGTCGTCGTTGGACTGGAAGCAGACCCGGAACGTCGCGCGTCACTCACGGCCGCGGGTTGCCTTGCCGTCATTCCAGACTCTGTTGACGAGGAGATCTTTCACGACTGCTTTCGGGCGTTGGCCATGCGGCGCCTGAAGGAAGTCGACGCGGGTCTGCGCGATGTGCCTGACGCCGAGTACACGTTGGCAGAGTACGTAACCGCCAGTCCGCGTATGAGGAAGTTCCTCCGAAGTGCGAGGAGGGTCGCCTCGGGAGAGTCGACCGTCCTGATCATCGGAGAGACAGGTGTGGGCAAGGGACTTCTGGCCCGCTCGCTGCACAACGAGAGTTCTCGGCTGGGTCCATTCGTTCCCATCAGTTGTGCTGCGCTAACACCGACCCTGATCGAGAGTGAACTCTTTGGACACGCAAAGGGCTCGTTCACGGGTGCCGACCGCGATCGGCGGGGGCATTTCGAACTCGCACACCGCGGCACTCTGTTCTTGGATGAGATCGGCGAACTGCCGTTTCAACTACAAGCGAAGCTGCTCAGTGTCCTCGAGGATCGGGAGGTCCAGCCGCTCGGATCAGAGGAACGACTGAAGGTCGACGTTCGATTCATGGCTGCGACGAATCGAGACCTGCAGAAGGAGGTTGCGGATGGTCGCTTCCGCGAAGACCTCTACTACCGGCTGGCCGTCATGAGCCTGCCGCTGCCGCCGCTTCGTGACCGTGCCGAGGACATCCCCGAAATCGCGCAGAGCTATGTCGATCATTACCGTGCCATTGCGCACTCCGATGTGAGCGGCATCTCGAAATCCGCGATGGCCTGTCTCGCGGCGTACTCCTGGCCCGGCAACATTCGCGAACTAGCCAACGCGATCGAGCGAGCCGTCATCATGGGAACCGACGCCGAGGTTCAGGTGGACGACCTCCCGACCTCGTTGCACGAGTACTCCGGCGACGCGAGCGGGGACCCTCAGCTTTCATCGGACTGGACACGGCTTCCGTGGCGCACGGTCCGACAACGGGTTCTCGACGACACAGAGCGCCGCTACCTCACCGAAGTTCTTCGCGATTCCGAGGGGAAGATCCGGATTGCCGCCGAGCGCGCCGGGATGGCCACGCGGTCCTTCGCCGAGAAGATGGGGAAACACGGGCTTCGGAAAGAAGATTTCCGATCACCGCGATCCAGCAGGTCCTGACACCCCACCTGCGTTTGCCTCAGAACCTGTCACTCTGAGGACGCGCTCGGCCCTCGACAACGCCAGAGCACAATGCAGGAGCCTACTTGGCAAGGTTCATCGAACGCACATTGAACGACGCGGTGCTCGGGTTCTTTGCACTGCTCACTTTGTTCCTCATGATCGCGCCATCCGTGTTCCAACTTTCATCCGCGGGTCTGCGAACGCTCGCCGGCGTCGAATACACAATCATCGCCCTCTTCGCGCTCGAGTACGCAGCCGCATGGGCGCGGGCGACCGACAAGCGTCGCTTTGCACTCAGCCGATGGCGGGTCATCGACGTTTTGATCATCGTCGCCGGACTCGCGGCACTCTTGCCGGTTGGACCCGACGTGCTCAGGAGTTCGCCCGCGCTGCGGCTGTTGCGCCTCGGCCGACTGGCACTGTTGGGGACCCGTTCCGGCTTCGGCCTCAAGTCACCCGCAACAGGGTCTCTGGTCATGACAAGCGGGCCGACATCCGAACTCACGGTGGTCGCATTGGCTGCGGGGGGCAGCGCATTCGAACCCATCCCCTGGACGGCGGCGCTGGGGCGCATCGAGAGTGCCGAGCCCGACTGGCTGTTCATCAGTGGCGTGACCGAGGATCGCCTCGCCCCGATCGCGGCTTCACTGGGCGTCCCCGAGAAAGCAGTGAAGGGACTGTTTCAATCCAGCGTGCCCAGACGGCAGGCGGATTGCTCGGCATGAATCTCCAAGACACCCCCTGGCCCGGAACGCTGGCTCAGGTTTCTTTTGGAGTCGCCGCGGGCATGGCACTCAGCCTCTACGTTTTCGCAATCAAGGGATGGCTGCGCTGATCCGCGGCGTTCCGCCGGACAAGTCGATCATTGGAGGTAGCGAAACATGGTTGGTTTCTGGGTACGTCTGTTCGTCACGGCCGTTGGATTGCTGGTCGCATCGGGGTTCGTTTCGGGAATCGAGTTCTCGGGTGTGTTTCCGCTGCTTGCCGCGTCGTTGGTGTTGGGGGTAGTCAACGCAATCGTCCGACCCATCTTCGTCGTGTTGACCATCCCCTTTACGGTGATCACGCTCGGACTGTTCCTTCTCGTCGTCAATGCATCCATGCTCGGGTTGGCGGCGCTCATCGTTCCAGGGTTTTCTGTGGCAGATTTCTGGTCTGCGTTGTTCGGTTCGATCATCGTCAGCATCACGGGCGTGGTTGCATCCTGGTATATCGGTCCGAGGGGTACGGTTGAAGTGATCATCGTTGATGAGGGTCAGCCGAGGGCCAATTGATCGACCACGACAACCTGGAGGAATTCGCGGATCCGGGGGACTACGACATCGAAGACGACACCGACACGGGTGTCGATTTCTACGCTGCATTGGCACAGGAGTCAGGCGGCCCGGTACTCGAGATCGCATGCGGAACCGGACGCGTCGGCATCCCGATCGCGCGCCTGGGGTTCGACGTCACAGGCCTGGATATCGTCCCCGGAATGCTGGAGCGTGCGCGCAGCAAATCCGTCGGCCTGCCGACGCAATGGGTCGAAGGGGATGCACGCTCTTTCGACCTGGGAAAGACCTTCCGGCTGATCTTTGCGACGGGAAACGCCTTTCAAGCGTTCCTGACGCGTGCCGACCAGGAAGCCATGCTGGCCAGCGTGCGCGCCCACCTGCACGACGAAGGCTTGCTTGCCTTCGAAACCCGCAACCCGCGCTGGGCGAATTCGACGCGCACCGATCCCGTTGAGCCGTTGCAGCGCGAGCCCGACGGAGGCCTGTTCGCCGCCCTCGAAACCCGCAACGACGAGCAGGATTGGCATTCCTACATCGACACCCACGGGCGTAGGGTGCGTGTGTCGAAGACACAGCGATACGACCACGTCTCCCAGATACTTCACTGGACTACCTATCGGCGCTGGCAGACCGGCGGAAGGGAACAAACCAAGATCACGCGGATCGCGGTTCGCTACACCTTCCCGCAAGAGCTCGAAGCACTGCTTTACCACAGTGGCTTCGCGATGATTCGGCAGTATGGGGATTGGAACCTCGAGCCGCTGAGCGCCGCGAGCAGGAGCATCATCGTGGTCTGCCGCAAGCGATGACGAGCTGGCGGGGCGTCGGTGCGCTGCGCTTCTAGCCGAGCCGGACGAAATCAAGCTGGGAGTTCACGCTGCCCCCAGCTGCACGCCTGGCCAAACTCCCGAGAGCGCATCGCGTTCGATGTAGTCATCCGCCCCACACACGTAGCGTCGCGCCCCATTCGACGGCTCGACACTTCCACCGTGGCCCGAGCGTCGGGAATAGAACTTGCAGCCCTGCACCACCAAGAGCGCAGCCGCCCTGAGCAGAAACAGACATAGAAGGGAATTGATCCTGTGACGAAGAATCAAGCCGCATCACAACAGACCGAGCATTTCGATGTCCTGATCGTTGGAGCCGGGATCTCGGGAATCGGGTCCGCCTATCACCTCTCTCGGCAGTGCCCCGAAAAGACCTTCGTCGTGCTCGAAGGCTTGGAGAGCTTTGGCGGCACCTGGCTGATGCACACCTACCCGGGGATACGTTCCGACAGCGACCTCTATACGTTTGGGTATCGCTTCAAGCCCTGGACCGGACCGCCGATCGCCACCGCTGGGGAAATTCTCACGTACATGGGTGAGGTCATCGAGGAAAACGATCTCGATCGCCACATCCGCTACCAACACACGATCACCTCGGCGAGTTGGTCGAGCGAAAGCAAGCACTGGACGCTCGAGGGCACCCGGACCGACACCGACGAACCCGTCCGTTTCACGTGCAACTTCCTGTGGATGTGCCAGGGCTACTACCACCACGCACAGGGCTACACGCCCGAG
>JAJDAM010000026.1 GCA_029261905.1 Deltaproteobacteria bacterium | reverse complement strand
AGGTGAACCCGGATATGGTGGGTGCGACCGGTTTCCGGAACCACATCGAGCAGCGCGTGCCGGGAGCGAGGAAAACGACGATCGACGCGCCAGGCGGTGTGGGCTTCGCGCATGACGGTTCCGCGCACACTCATCCGCTTGCGGTCTTTGGGGTGTCTTCCAATCGGCCGATCCACGCGACCCTCGTCTGCCCGCGGCGTGCCGCGCACGACAGCCCGATACACGCGTTCGATGGTGTGATCGTGGAACTGCTCGGCGAGGTGCCGGTGGGCATCATCCGTCTTGGCAACGACCAGGATTCCCGACGTTCCGCGATCCAGGCGATGAACGATTCCCGGTCGTGCGACACCGCCGACGCCAGCGAGGTCGTCACAGTGATGGAGCAGTGCATTGACGAGTGTTCCGCTCGGGTGGCCGGGCGCGGGGTGAACGACCATGCCTGCAGCCTTGTCGATCACGATCAGTTCCGAATCTTCGTACACCACTGCGAGCGCGATCGCCTCGGGCAACAACTCGGATTCGGTTGTATCCGGTCGCGTGGCTTCGATTTCATCCCCAGCCAACACCTTCTGGCTTGCGCGACAAGGCGCGCCATTGATGCGGACCCGATCCGCAGCGATCCACCGTTGCGCCTGCGAGCGAGAGATCCCTGCCAGTTTTGCCAGAGCCGCGTCGATGCGCGCTCCGTCATCCAGGGCGTCGACACTGAATTGACTCACCAGCAACCGTCCTAGCCCGTATTATTCATGATCCCTCGTAGTGAGGGCACGGAGTGTGCCGCAGGTTCGCGGCCCGCGGAGTGGAGGGGGCCGAAGGCGTAGCAGAGCTACGTCGAGGTGCCCGAAGCGAGCAGGTCGCGAAGATGCTGTGCAATCCGTGTCCGCAGCAGAGGGTTTCATGAATAATGCGGGCTAAAAGAAGCGCGACTTTCGGTGACTCTCCTGGCTCTCGTCGTGCAACTTCATGTAGCTGGTCACGACGGCCTTCGTGTCCAGCCCCAGCGTCGATGCAAACGCGGTCACGAAGCCGCGGACATAGACCTTGGACGGAAGATCTGCGAATCGCTCCTCTTCGATCGCCGACAGATAGCTGTTGTTGATCTTCGTGATTCGAGAGATGTCCTCGAGCTCCATTCCGCACCTCAGTCGGAATCGCCGCAGCCGGGCACCATCGAAATCTCCGCTGCCGTCGTCGACATCTTCGAACGCAGCGATCGATTCGAGTTCGCGTTTCGGCTCTTCGATGTTCAGCAGTTGAGAGACCGGCGGCGAGTCACCGGACATCACTGCATCAAAGGATGCCTCGAGAAGATCGTCAGAGGCGCCGAAGCCAATCGAGTCGTCATAGGCTCGGCGCGACTCCTCATCCATCAGCACCCGATACGCGACTTCGATCCGCTCCCGGATCGCCGAGGTATCGCCTTCCGAGAACACCGAATAGCCCGCCAGCGAATCCTCCGCGTAGGTGGCGAGTGCCATCCGATAGCTGCGTTCGATGTCGTCGGGTGCGGCGTCTCGACGCGTCTCGAGAACTTCGTAGTGATCCTGGTCGAACAGCGGCTTCATGATCGGGGTCCGGGATTGGGCCGCTGTGATCGAAAATTGGGCGCCGATTCCGGTGAAGGGGCGCGGGGCGACTGAGCTTGCGGCGGCGGCGCGGTATTGGGCTCAGCCGGTCGAACACCGGTCGCTACGACAGACGATGTCGCAGACAGCTTGTGGGCGATGCGCGACAGATAGATCGCTGCGTCCGAACGCGGGTAGAGATCGACGATCGGTCGTCGAGCGCGCAGGCTGAGCCGCGCCTTGTCCTCGTGATTGACGTACCCGAGATAGTCCGCCTCGATGCCGAAGTATTTGTGGCAGACGCTTCGAATCGAAAATCCGAGTTTGACATCCTCGGCGGTCCGCACGTCGTTGATGATGATCCGCGGACGGAACGCCTGCATCGTCGCGACGAAACGAGTCCCTTCGGCCGAGTCGAGCGACTGGATCTCTTTGAGCAAATGGAGCGGTGTGCGAATGCCCCGTTCGTTGCGCTGATCCATCGCGGTCGTGACGATCTTTCGGACATCGTGCGAAACCATCGCCAGGCGAAGTCGACGATAGAAAGCGGCTCGAATGAACGCGTAAGCGTTCTCGACCGATGTAGGCTCGGGCGCGATCACCACGACCCCGTCGTGGCCGATCATGAAATAATCCATCACTGCGGAATGCGTTCCGGCGCCCAGATCCAGCAGAACGAAGTCGGCCGACAACTTGCGAAGCTCGCGTGTCAATCGGACGCGACGCGAATGACTGGGTTGGGGCGAGGCGAGGTTGCCGTCGGTTGCCGCGATCAATTGCAGGTTCGTGATCGGTGTCGGCAGGACCAACTTCTGCAGGTCGTCTTCGCGGTGCGCGACGAAATCGGCCAGGCTGGTTTTCGGCTTCGGTACACCCAGGCAGGTGTGCAGGTTCGCACCTTCGAGATCACCGTCGACCGCCACCACGCGGTAGCCGGCGCGCGCGAGTGCCGCAGCCAGATTGGCAACCACGAAACTCTTGCCGACTCCGCCCTTGCCACCGCCGATCGGGATCAAGCGGGCGCCGCCCGGTTGATCGCTCACGGGGGGTTCAAAATTCTCGGTTGTGTCGCCGTGCTCGTTGGAGATCACGAACCTCGTCTTCCAGCCTGGCGGCCGGATTGTTCCACCAAAACGTCGGTACTACTTCCGCCTGTCTACCTGTCTACCTGTCTACCTATCTACCTATCTACCTATCTACCGCTACCGATACCGCTACCGGCCTACCTACTCTACCCACTTGCCTACGATCTGGTACCTACCACTACTCGCAGTGCCGCGGTAGTCGTGTCGTACCCCGTGGGACCGACTGGTGTCAGTGGGAGGCCGGTCGGTGCTACTCGATGCGTTGTTCGCGGTGACCCGTATCGACGATGCTCAAGAAAGGTCGCCACTCCTTGTAGCGCACGCTGGCGCTGATGTGGTTCATCATCGGTGTCCATCGCGGTTTGGACGGGACCCGATTGAGTCGCAGTCTCGCCTGCTGCGGGGTGCGTCCACCCTTGCGGCGATTGCAATCCACACAACTGCACACGACGTTTTCCCACGAAGTTCGCCCACCCAATGTTCGCGGGATCACATGGTCGAGGTTCAGCTGGGATCGATGGGGCTGCTCGCCGCAGTATTGGCAGGTGAACTTGTCTCGCGTGAAGACGTTCGTGCGGCTGTATCGAATGTGCCGTTTCGGAACACGATCGAAGCCGGGCAGCAAGATGACGCGTGGAATCGGAATCTGACCGCTCGGAGTGCCCACGCCTTCTGCACCCGACGGCACGCGCGTCCTGCGCCACTGTTCGAAATCGAAGGTCTCGTACTCTGGGTTCACCACGCGTGCGATGTCCATGTAGACCAGCGCAAATGCGCGACGAACCGATGTCACGTGAATCGGCAAAAAAGAACGATTGAGTACGAGAACGCTCGAATTCAGCACGTTGACCGGACGCCATGCTAGCCCGGATTTCCGCTGGCGCCGGGCGTAGTTCAATCGGCTGGCTTGGCTTCGATCGGCCTGTATGTGCTTCCAGCCGGCGTCCGGCGCGTTCGCTAGCAGGTCGCCAGGGCTTGCTCGATGATGTCTTCGTCGCCGGCAAGCAGGGTTCGAACGTCGAGCACGACGACTCCGTCGCGGACGCGCGCGAGTACGGGCTTGGCGGCTCGCCGTAGCGATTCGGCCAGCTGGTCCGGGTGGTTCGATTCGCGAATCGTCACGACCCAGCTGTCGAGTTCGAAACCCGGCAAAGAGCCACCCCCCACGAAGCCGCGATCGGGTGCGACCGTGATCTCTCTGCGCTGCGAAGCCGGGTGCTTGGCAAGGCGCTCCGCGAGTGCGCGCGCTCGGTCCTCGAGTTCGGCCAGCGGTGTCAGCAACTGGCGAAGTACCGGGATTTCGGTCTCCGCCCGCCCATCCAGGTAGGCCTCGAGGGTCCAATCGAGGCCGGCGAGACTCAGCTTGTCGAGCCGAACGGCACGCGCCAGAGGGTTGCGGCGCATCGCATCGATCTCGGGCTGCGAACCGAGCAAGATGCCCGCCTGCGGGCCGCCCAGCAGCTTGTCACCGGAAAAGCACACGGCATCGGCTCCGAGCCCCAACCGTGCCGGAGCAAATATCTCGGTGGGAAATCCCCGCTCGCTCAGATCGATCAGAGTTCCACTGCCGAGATCTTCGAGCACCGGGATCTCGTGTGCGGCTCCGATTTCGGCCAGTTCCGTCAGTGACGCCTCCTCGACGAACCCACGCACTTCGAAGTTGCTGCGGTGAACCTTCAACAACAGCGCGGTGTTCGGGCCGATCGCGTTTGCGTAATCCGCAGCTCGCGTTCTGTTTGTGGTTCCGACCTCCACCAGGTCGACCCCGGCCCGCGCCATGATGTCCGGTACCCGAAACGACCCGCCGATCTCGACCAGCTCGCCGCGCGAGACGATCACTTCTCTTCCCCTTGCGAGCGTATCGAGCGCGAGCAGCAGTGCAGAGGCGTTGTTGTTGACTGCCAGCGTGGCCTCTGCGTTCGTCAGCAGCTCGAGCTTGGCGCAAATCGGCTCGAGGCGATTGCCGCGTCTGCCGGTGGCGAGGTCCAGCTCGAGGTCCGAGTACCCAGCTGCCGCTGCCGCCACCGCCGCCGCGGCTCCGGGTGCCAGCGGAGCCCGTCCGAGGTTCGTGTGGAGCGGAATTCCTGTCGCATTGACGACCCGGCGGGGGTGCCCTCCGGTGAGGCTACGGGCTACCTCAGCAGCTCGCGGCGCCAGGTCGGCGAGAAGTGCGACCGGGTCGGATTCGCCAACCGGGTCCGATGCCAGCTGCCCTCGCGCCTCATCGAGGACGCGCCGGGAGCCCGCGAGCGCCGCCCAGCCGGGCAGACTGGGGTCTGACTGGGCGATTGCCGCCATCAATCGATCCACTGGGGGCAGTGCCCTGCGGGGATCAGGCTTGACCTTCGCTCTATGATCCATGACTCTCCCGATTAGACAATTTTTGTGTGGTCAAGTCAGACTGCTTTCTTGGGTGTTACCGGACAACTGACAGCGGTGCCTTTTGGGCCAGCAATTTGAATGGCAATTGAAGGCATTGGTGAAAAGTGCCCCGGTGAAATAGACCGGATTGTCGCCGAAAGCGACTCCTGGCCCAAACTCAAGCGAGCGTTTTGATGGGCGACCGAAGTGAGCCGGACGGGCGGCGGGGCGCTGCGCGGGGCTCGATCCATTCGAATCGGCCGGTCCGCACGTATACGAGAATTCATCACTGTGCGAGTCGACACTACTGTTCGAATAGACATTATTGTTTGTGAAATCGGGAACTTAGGAACTGTTTCCGTTCATTTCGAGCCCTGCCATTGGGCTCTAGATCCCAGCTAGCCCCGCCTGCGTCCCAGCCTTTGGGACGATGACAGTTCAAGAGAACCCGACTTCCGGCTTGCCAAGCCAAAG
>JAJDAM010000025.1 GCA_029261905.1 Deltaproteobacteria bacterium | reverse complement strand
CGACGTCGCGATCGACGAGATAGTTCTCGTGACAGCCGTAGCTGTTGCCCACGAAGTCGGTGTTGTTCTTGAAGATCGATAGCTTGCCGGGGATTCGCTCCTCGCGAATTTTCTCTTCAGCGTAGTCCTGGAGATCCTCGAGGACTCGCTCGCCCGCCTTGTCGTAGACAACGAGTTGGCGCGGGGATGCACACTCGGGTGTCGCGTACTCGGGATGACAACCGGTGTCCTGGTAGAAGCGTGCACCGTTTTCGAGAAAGACGTTGAGGAAGTGCTCGGTCGTGATCAACTTCTCGAATAGGAAACGGATCGCCTTCTCGACGGGCAGCGTCTTGCGCCCCTCGGGCGTGAAGATGATGCCGTACTCGGTTTCGACTCCGAAGATCCGTTTCTGCACAATGCCTCGTCGGCTGGATGGGGTCGAGTACCGAAGAAGCGACAGGCTCCGTCAGTGATTCGCCGCCCGGGTGCCTATTCGCCCAGCAGTTCCCTTATTCTATCGGAGGCCAGCCGAACGAACTTGCGTCCGGCGCGGTCCCGTTCGAGCAGACACACCTCGAGATTGTCGGGTCCTACGCTTAGTTCGCCGTCAGCGGACCGTTGAAGCGCGGTCCGCCCCAGGCCGACGGCGTCCCCCAGGGGCATATCGGGCCGGAATTCGGTCCGAAGAAAATCCATCAGGTCGTCTGCATCGCCGCCAATGACGCAATAACCCTCGTGGTCGCTGATGCTGCCATCGAATTGCACGCGGTAGATGGCGTTGTTCTCGTGTCCGATGAGACTGTCATCGCCCACCTCCGCGACCACGATCGCGATCTCGAGTGGCTTCATCTGCTGGGTGAACGCGTCGCCCACCGCTTGTGAGTACGCGTTGGCCAGTGATCGGCCGCGCACGTCGTCTCGGCTGTACGCATACCCTTTGGTATCCGCGAAGCGAACGCCGATTTTCCGAAGCTGATCGAACTCGCTGAATTTCCCGACGCCTGCGAACGCAATTCGATCGTAGATCTCGCCGATCTTCTGAAGACTCGAAGGATTCTCGGCCATCATCACGATCCCGACGTCGCATGCGAGTACGAGGCTCGATTTGCCGCGTGCGATTCCCTTTCGAGCGAACTCGGCCTTGTCGGCCATGACCTGCTCGGGAGATACGTAGAACGGCATGCTCATTGGGCGCCTCTCCCATTTTGCGTGGTTCGCTCCGCAAGGAGACTGCGGTAGACCTGTTCGATTTCGGCTTCAGTCGCACGATCGATCCCGTTTCGTGTACAGAAATTCACGATCGGGAAGATCCCGCGAACCAGATCCGGACCACCCGTCGCGCGGTCCTCATCCGACGCGTCGACCAGGGCCATCACCGCCATCGCCAGGGACTCTTGGCGCGTCGCATCCTTCTTGTGTGTCTTCTTCAGAGATTCCTTGGCGTACAGTCCGCCCGAACCGGTCGCCTCGTAATCGAGTTCCTCGTAGCGTCCACCGGTCATGTCGTAGCCCCAAAGCCGACCGACGTGTCGCCGCAGGTCGTAGCCTGCAAATAGCGGTACGACCATGAAGCCCTGCATCGCGGCGGGCATGTTTTGTCGGATCATCTGGGACAGCTTGTTCGCCTTACCCTCGAGTTCGAGCGGTTCGCCTTCAATCTTCTCGTAGTGCTCGAGTTCGATCCGCATCAAGCGTGCCATCTCGATTGCGGGACCCGCCGCGCCCGCGATCGCGATCAGCGAGTGATCGTCGGTCGCATAGACCTTTTCCATATGACGCGCCGCCACGCGGTGCCCGGCGGTCGCCAGGCGATCTCCCGCGATGACGACACCTTCCTGGTACTTGAACCCGAGCACCGTCGTCCCGTGCGGGACCAAGGCCGGATCGAAACCAGCGGACAAGTCCGTCCAGTCGGGGCGAAGGTACGGATAGTCGACGTCGAGAAGCTCAGCGAAACTGGCCCCCCGGTATTTCGCATCGAACTGCAACGCTTGCCCCTCCTGTTGTTTGCGTGTTGTTTGCGTGTTGTTCGCGTTTGTTGGCCGGCTGCCGGCCTGCTGTTGCGCGCTTGTTGCGTGTCTATTGCCTGTTGTTCGGCGTGTCATTCCACGGGCTGTAGCTGGACTGTTTGCTCGAGTCGTGACTGCGGGTCTCTTTCAGGCCAAAGGGCTGCCGAAAACTCCCCGCGACGGACTACTCGCCCCCTCGCTGGACGTAGTTCTTGACGAACTCTTCAGCGTTCTCTTCGAGGACCTCATCGATCTCCTCGACGAGAGCGTCCATCTCTTCTTTGAGCTTCTCGCCCTTCTTGGCCATCTTCTTCGGGCCGTCACCCTTTGCCGACCCTTCGCCGCTGTCACCCTTGTCGGGTTTCTGCTTCTGAGTCGAATCGGCCGCCCGGATGATTTCAAAGATCGCCCCGTTGCTGGATGCCGATTTACTACCAGTGCTGCCAGTCATTTTTCGGTTCATACGTTCATTCCCATTCGGTTCACGCTCGCAAATTCTTCACGAGATCTGCTGCCGTAGCGGAACGTTGCAACAGTTCCTCTACGTGCTCACGAGTGCCCTTGAGGGGTTCAGCCATCAAGACACGATTGATCGGCTCATCGTCGACGCCAAATGAAATCGAATCCCAGTTGACCCCGAAAACCGCGGCTCCGTAGCGCCTCAAGCACTCCCCGCGAAAATACGCTCGTGTGTCGTCGGGGGGTGTCAGAATCGCGGCTTTGATCTCGTCGTCCGTCACGATTCGTTCGGCCTTACCCTGACGCTCGAGAATATAGTACAGCCCTTTTTCAGGGCGTGAATCGTGGTATTGCAGATCGAGCATCTCGACCTTGGGGGAATCCCAACCCAGCGACTTGCGCTCCATGAAACCCTCCATGAGCGCCTTCTTCATCACCCAGTCGATCTGCCCGTCGAGTTCCATCGGATCTCGCTCGAGACAGCCCAGCACGTACTGCCACTTTTCCAGAACGTCTTTCGTCAGCTCGTCGATCTCCCGCCCATCGACGTACTTCAGCGCCATCTCGACGTATTCCCGCTGAATTTGAACCGCGGTCATGCGTGTCCCGTCATCGAGCAGGAGTTCTTTTTTGCAAGTCGGGTCGTGGGACGTTTCACGCAACGACCGAACCGGATCGCGCAACGAGAGGTTACGCGTGATCGCTCCGTCCTCGATCATCGAAAGCACGAGCGCGGTTGCGCCGCTGCGCAAGTAGATCGTGTACTCGCTGAGGTTCGCGTCGCCCACGATCACATGAAGTCTGCGGTACTTCTCGCGATCGGCATGCGGCTCGTCACGGGTGTTGATGATCGGTCGCTTGACCATCGTATCGAGAGCGACTTCGGTTTCGAAGAAGTCGGATCGCTGCGAGATCTGATACACGCACGGCTGGCCGCGATTCTCGCTGCCCACCTTGCCGGCCCCGGCGTATACCTGCCGTGTCACGAAGAACGGCATCAGATTCTCGACGATCTGCTTGAACGAAGTGCGTCGATCCATCAGATAGTTCTCGTGAGAGCCGTAGCTGTTGCCCTTCCGATCACTGTTGTTCTTGTGAATCAACATCTCCGTGCCGTCGGGCAGCAGAGCGTTGGCTTCGCGGCGAGCCATTTCGAGCACGCGCTCACCCGCTTTCTCGTGGATCACGAGGTCGCGAATGTTGGTGACTTCCGGACACGAATATTCCGGATGGGCGTGGTCGACGTAGAATCGCGCTCCGTTCACCAGCGTCTTGTTGCGAGCGATATTTTCCTGCTGATTCGGCGTGTACTTCTCGCCGTCGACCTGGAATCCGCGCGCGTCAGCTAGCGGATTTTCCTGGTCGTAGTCCCACAGAATCTCGCCGGCATGGTCTTCCCGGTAGGCGTTGACGAGCAGAACACAACTCGAGATCGGGTCGAAATCCGGATCACCCTGGACGGTGATGCCGTACTCGATCTCGGTACCCATCACCTTGGGAATGGCCATTGGATCTCCACATGAGGGCGCTCCTCGGATCTAGAGATACTGGCCCGAGCTGATGTTCTCAATGGAGCGCTCTTTCCGGTTGATGCCCGTCATCAGCGTACGCACGTTGATGATCCGCTCACCCTTCCGGCCGGAGATTCGCGCCCAATCGTCGGGGTTCGTCGTGTTCGGGAGATCTTCGTTCTCCTTGAACTCGTCGTTGACCGACTCGATGATGTCGTCGAGCGTAATGCCTCGCTCATTGAGATCAATGAAGCGCTTGACCGCCCGCGTCTTCGCTCGGGAGATGATGTTTTCGATCATCGCTCCGCTTGCGAAGTCCTTGAAGTAGAAGATCTCACGCTCACCCTTCGCGTACGTGACCTCGAGGAACTTGTTCTCCTCGGTCGTCTCGTACATGCGCTCGATGGTCTCGCGGATCATTGCAGAAACGACGCGCTCCGCGTCGCCCCCGTGTCGCTCGAGTTCGCTGGCGTGAATGGGCAGGTTGGCTGTCAGGTACTTCGAGAAGATCTCGCGTGCAGCCGCCGCATCGGGACGATTGACCTTGATCTTCAGGTCGAGCCGCCCAGGGCGCAGGACCGCGGGATCGATCAGATCCTGGCGGTTACTCGCGCCGATCACGATCACGTTCGAAAGCGATTCCACACCGTCGATTTCCGACAGGAACTGCGCGACGACCGTCGCCTCCATGTCCGATGAGATTCCTGAACCGCGCATGCGGAAAAGGGAGTCCATCTCGTCGAAGAAGATGACGACCGGCACGTCCTCACTCGCCTTGTCACGAGCCTTCTTGAAAACCTCTCGCAACTTGTGCTCGGTCTCGCCGACGTACTTGTTGAGCAACTCCGGGCCCTTGACGTTCAGGAAGTACGGAGTCGTCTCCTTGCCCGTCCGCTGCTCGATGCTCTTGGCCAGGCTGTTCGCAACGGCCTTCGCGATCAACGTCTTACCGCAACCGGGAGGTCCGTAGAGCAGGATCCCCTTGGGCGGAGAGAGCTCGTGCTCTTTGAACACGTCAGGGTAGATGTACGGCAGTTCGACCGAATCGCGCAGGATCCCGATCTGCTCACCGAGGCCGCCGATGTCCTCGTAGGACACATCGGGGATCTCCTCGAGAACGACTTCCTCGACCGCGGACTTCGGCAGTTTCTCGAACGCGTAGTTGGTTCTCGGGTCGAAGAGGATGTGGTCACCGACCTTCAGTTTTTCGTGCCGAAGCGGCTCTGCCAGCGTAATCACGCGCTCGTCGTCGGTGTGCCCCATCACGATCGCACGATTGTCACCGATCTGGTCGACGACGGTCGCGATTTCACCGCGTGTGGTGTACCCGGAACCTTCGACGATATTGAAGGCCTCGTTCAGCACGACGAGTTGACCTTCTTCGAACTGGAATGCATCGACGTTCGGGTGCACGTTGACGCGCATCGCGCGGCCCTCTACCAGGATTTCAGCGGTGCCATCCTTGTTGGGGCGATTGAAGATTCCGTAGTTGTTGGGCGGCGCGCACAGCTTGTCGACCTCCTCCTTGAGGAGTTCGATCTGTTGCTTCGCCTCGTGCAGTGCACTGACGAGGCGCTCGTTCTGGCGCTCGGCATCCGCGGACTGCTCCCGCGTCAGCTGATATCGCCTACGTAGTGTTTCAAATTCGGCCAGCAGCCGATCGAGCTGTCTTCGAAATTCCGGAGAATCCACGCCAAATAGCCTCATCGAATCGTGAAGATCTGAAACCTCGTCCTGGTAGGAACGCGGTCCACGCTGTCGATCACCTTCTGCGCGCTGTCGATCACCTTCCGGTAGTTCATCTTCGTTGGTCCCATTGGTCGAGATCCTACGCATCACGTCTCGCACGAAACCCTTCCGACCTGCACTACCTGAATCGAATTCACTCATTCCGCCTCCTCGCTCCCCGGCTTCACCGACAACTCGGCATCATGCAGTAGGACACTGCAACTCGTATGCCAGAGCGGGGTCGAACGCGATTTCGCGAACGAGCGGTCGGGGAAAACGTGACCAGAACCGGGATGGTTAGAGGAATTCTTGCGATTGAAAGTGCCTCCTGAGAGCGGGAGAGCGCCATGGCTGACAGAACCGCAGTCGTCCGTACAAGTTCCGAGAGGGGCTGGAAATGAGCGATATAGCCGGGATGAGATGCTCATACGAGAGCCCCACCGCGTGTCCCACCGCCTAGAGATGACTCCAATTCCACACTCCCATCGGGTCGCCGGTGCGACCGACCAGTGGGGGGAAAATCATCGAACCCATTGAAATTGCGAACCTTTTGGGCCGTTTTGATATTATCACGCGGCCTCTGGGTGTCAACCGCAGCCCACGAGCACCTCTCCATGCAAGCGCCTGTCGCCAAAGCGGAGTTCCTCAGTGACCTGTGTTCCACAGATGGCGCTCGGCCGTCGCGTCGGAAATCGGCCGTCATGCGATCTCGAGTTCGAAAACTCCCGAATGAAAGTTGCTCATCGGGTGCCGCCTCGGGATGCGAACTTGCCTTTCGGTTGCCGGTTTCTTGACATCCGCAGCCGCAGCATCGCCCGGTAACCAACGTTTGAGGTGGCCCGCCGACATTTGCGGCACCCGGGTTTCCAAGGAATCGGTTTTCCAGGTTTGGGAACTCTGCAGGGCCGTGTTGCTGATCGAGAACTGACGAAAATGCGCCAGGCGGACGATGTTTGCGGCCCTCGAACTCACCCTCTCCGCAGCGCTTACCGCTTGCAATCATTGGGGAATTCCGCCCAGTTCCATCACTTTGACTCCGGCCGGGGGGTCGAACCGAAATGTCTCGGGCGGCGGATTCAGATCTGTCTCCAGATTCGAGAACGTGACTTCGGTGACGTTGCCCACCAGATCGTAGATCGTGGTCCGCTTCAGATCCCCACTGGTCGGATCCGCGATGATTCCGAGCCGTTCATAGGTCGCGGGCTGGATGGGCGTCAGATCGATATCGATCGACTCTGCCGAGCAGCTTCGCTCGACGATCGTGAAATCTCGACGAATGTTCCCCCCGCCGAGCAGAAATTGAATCGACGCGCCCGACAGGTACTCGCTGCCTGCCGATAGCTTTTGCACCTCTTTGTACGCGGGGTCGTAGATCCACAGTGTCTCGCCGTCGCTGACCAACAGACTCGGCGGGTCCTGATACGTCCATCGCATCTTGCCGGGCTTCGCGAACGACACGGTGCCCGACACGGACGCCCCGCTGCCTGGCAGTGCCGCGCTACGCGTGACCTGCTCGAAGTCGGCACGTAGGTCAGCGACATGGTCATAGCGGCTCTGGATCGCGTCGATGGCCCGTTCGAGGCAACTGCCGACCTCGATCGCTTCGATCGGGTCCTCGCCCGGGTCGGCGACGCTCCACGCAGGGGCCATCAGGAGCAGCGCGAAAATCCCCGCGGGCAGCCATCTCATCGGTCGCGCTCGCAGCAAGCCGCAGTCAGCTGTCATAGGTCTTCAGACGCGCCAATTCGAAGGTGCATTCAGTCAATCGCAGTCAGTCGATGATCGGCTGGACAAAAACTTCTCTTGGCTTGGTGCCGACTTGCGGTCCAATGATCCCTTCGTTTTCCATGTGTTCGATCATGCGTGCAGCCCGGTTGTAGCCGACCTTGAGGCGTCTCTGAATGTAAGAGATCGAGGCGTTTCGGGTGTCGGCTACGATGGCGACCGCGCGATCGTACATCTCGTCGACATCTTCTTCGCTCTTGGCACCAATCTCGTCTTCCGTCTCGAGGATCAGCTCTTCATCGAACTTCGGACCGCCCTGCGCGCGGAGCTGAGCGGTGATCATCTCGACCTCTTGTTCGGTGACGAGCGCACCGTGAAGTCGCTGCAGCTTCGAGGTACCCGGCGGCAGATACAACATGTCGCCGTTACCCAATAGATTGTCGGCACCGTTCTGGTCGAGGATCGTCCGGGAATCGGTCCGAGAGGAAACCTGGAACGACACGCGCGCCGGGAAGTTCGCCTTGATGACACCCGTCAGCACGTCGACGCTCGGGCGTTGCGTGGCCAGCACGAGATGGATCCCCGCCGCGCGCGCCATCTGTGCCAACCGCTGGAGTGCCTCCTCGACGTCCTTCGCCGACACCACCATCAAGTCGGCCAACTCATCGATGACGACGACGATGTACGGCAGTCTGCGATACTCGATCTCGTCGCCCTCTTCCTCACCCGGCTTGGCTTTGAGTCGGAACGTCTTGTTTCCCTGTGCCAGTTCCTTGTCGATGCGTTCGTTGTAC
>JAJDAM010000024.1 GCA_029261905.1 Deltaproteobacteria bacterium | reverse complement strand
CCGGGCTTCGTCGATGCACACAGCCATCTGATCATGAGCGGCGAACTCGCCACACTGAATGTCGATCTGAATTCACCACCGATCGGCAGCGTGCTGTCGATCGATGACGTGGTTTCTCGTCTCTCCGCGCGCGCCCGATCTACCCAGCCGGGGGATTGGGTGATCGGCCAAGGTTACGACGACACTTTGATGGCCGAGAACCGACACCCGACCCGAACCGATCTCGACCGCGTGTCGCGCGACCAGCCGGTACTCGCGCGCCACATCTCGGGCCACTTTGCTTCAGTCAACAGTCGGGCACTCGAAATCGCCGAGATCGGGCCCGAGACGCCTTCACCGAACGGCGGCGTGATTCGAAAAGACGCCTCGGGTGCACCCGATGGTGTACTCGAAGAGACGGCGATGTTCGCCGTGATGGCGCGCGTGCCGAAGCGCTCGCGCGCTGAGCGATTCGAGGCGATCACGTGCGCGGCCGATCAGTACGCGCGGCAGGGCGTCACGACTGCACAAAACGGTTTCACGCTGGGCTACGAACTCGAGGATCTGGACGCGGCCATCGCAGACGGTCGCGTGCCGATCCGCGTCGTGACCTGGCCCGGCATCGGTGTGATGCGCCAGCTCGAATCGGGTGCGCTCTCGGTCGAGACATCGCCGGAGCGACTGACGATTGGCGCCGTCAAGCTGTTCGCCGACGGATCGATCCAAGGCTACACGGGTCACCTGTGCAGCCCTTATCACATCCCGTTCAAGGGGCAGAACGAATACCGTGGCTACGCGGCCATGTCGCGAGACGAACTCGCGCGCCAAGTCGAAGAAATCTATGCGGCGGGCCGACAGGTCGCCGTTCACGTCAACGGCGACGCGGCCATCGACGACTTCCTGTTCGCGGTCGATGCCGCCGGGCGCGCTCATCCCAACCCCGACGCGCGCCCGATTGCGGTTCATGCCCAGATGACGCGAGAGGACCAGCTCGACGAAATGCAGCGACTCGGCGTCGTGCCGTCATTTTTCACGTTGCACACCTACTACTGGGGCGATCGCCACCGCGAGATCTTTCTGGGTCCCGAGCGCGCAGCGCGCATCAGTCCGGCCCGAACGGCGCTGGACCGCGGAATGCGCGTGACGATTCACACCGATGCGCCGGTCGTGCCGATGACACCGATGCTGTTGATGTGGTCTGCCGTCAACCGAGAAACCACCAGTGGCAAAACGCTCGGTGCAGAACAATGCCTGACGCCCGAACAAGCCCTGCGCGCGATGACGATCGACGCGGCATGGCAACTGCACCTCGAGGACTCGCGCGGCTCGATCGAAGTGGGGAAGTTCGCAGACTTCGCGGTGCTCGATGCCAACCCACTCGCTGATCCCAGCGCGATTCGCGACATCCAGGTCCTTTCGACCTACGTCGGCGGCGAACGTGTCTGACACGCGTGAGGGGTGGCAAGGGTGATCGCGAACCAGGCGAAGCGGGCCGGGAGTCCGGCGCATCCATGAGTGTGCTCGCCGGAATTCGCGTGCTGGATCTCACAACGGGGCCAGTGGGCGGCCTGGCGACGATGGTGCTCGGTGATTTCGGAGCCGATGTCGTCAAGGTCGAGTGCCCGACCGGCGACCCATTCCGCTCCCAGCCTGCCGCAGCGTTCTGGCTTCGCGGAAAACACAGCGCCGCGTTGGATCTCGGAGCGCCAGCGGATCGGGACGAGCTCAGCGAGCTGATCGATCGATGTGATGTACTCGTCGCCTCTGCAGCCCAATCCAGGCTCGAGTCCGCCGGCTGGGATTGGGCGACCGTTTCGAGCCGCAACCCATCGATCATCCACTGCAACATCACCGGGTTCGGGGGAACCGGTCCGCACGCGGACCTTCCGGGCTACGAGGCGTTGGTGGCGGCACACTGTGGCCGGATGGAAGTATTCGCTGGCCAGGCGCTGCGCGAGGGTCCGGTCTTCGCGGCGGTGCCAGTCGGTTCGCACGCCGCTTCGCAGGGTGCCGTACAGGGCATTCTGGCGGCGCTATGGGCGCGAGAGCACAGCGGCGGGTGCCACCGAGTGGAGACCAGCTTGTTGCGAGGGATGCTTCCGTATGACCTGGCCTCCCTGCTGATCGAACAACTTCAAAGCAGCTGGCCCGGCGAAATTCCGGATCCGAAGAAGGTCGGCGGCGGCATGCCGACACTCAACTACCACCCGGTGATGGCAGCCGACGGGCACTGGATCCAACTGGGCAATTTGCTCGAACACCATCTGTACGCCTTTCTCGAGGCCATCGATCTGCTTCCGGAACTGCTCGCGGAGCAAGCCTTCCAGACGCCACCCGCCCGTTGGTCGCCCGATGCGATCGAGGTGGCTCGCGATCGCATCCTCGACCGGATGCGAGAACGCAAGGCCAGCGAGTGGATGGAGATCTTTCGCCGTCACGGCGGAGTCGTCGCCGAAACTTTCCTGTCGACCCGAGAAGCACTGGATCACCCAGACCTCGTCGGAAATGGTGATGTCATCGAACGCGAACATCCGGGCTTGGGCGTCGTGCGACAGCTCGGCGTGATCGCGCAACTCGATTCCACGCCAGGCACGGTTGGCGCACTGCCAGCCGCAGTCGGTGAGCACACCGGCTCGATCCTGCAGCGATGGCGCAGCCCGAAGCCTGCAACCGATGTCCCGACTGCGACAGCCGCTTCGGGCAAACCACTGGACGGAGTGACGGTTCTCGAAGTGGCCACCATCATTGCAGCGCCGCTTGCGACGACGATGCTCGCCGACCTCGGTGCGCGCGTCATCAAGGTCGAGGCAATCGACGGCGACCCCTACCGACATCTGCTCGCGAAGGGTCTACTCGCAGTCAAGACCAATGCTGGGAAGCAGAGCATCTGCGTCGACCTGAAATCCGAATCGGGCCGCGCCATCCTGCGAAAGCTCGCCGCGCAAGCCGATGTACTGGTCCACAACTTCCGGCCGGGCGTCCCCGAACGACTCGGGCTCGGCTACGAATCATTGCGCGAGCTGCGGCCCGACCTGGTCTGGGTCGCAGCGACCGGTTACGGGCCCAACGCACCCGGTGCCAGCCGACCTTGCGCGCACCCGGTGGCCGGCGCTGCGATGGGTGGCGTCGTGTACCAAGCGGGCGCGGGCATGCCACCTCGCAATTGCGATGGGATCGAAGCCATCCGCGACGCCGCGAGGAGATTGATGCGCGCCAACGAAGCCAACCCCGACCCGAACACTTCCGTGATCCTCGCGTCGGCAGTGCTGCTCGGCCTGGTGGCGCGCAGTCGTCACGGCATCGGACAACGCATCTCGGTCAACATGATGACCGCCAACGCCTATGCAAACGCGGACGACATGCTCGCCTACGCGGGCAAGCCAGCGCGACCGACCGTCGATGCCGGTCTGCACGGTCTCGGCGCCTGCTACCGGCTCTACCCGGCCGCCGAAGGTTGGGTCTTCCTGGCAATCGGAAGCGACGCGCAGTGGCAGCGCTTCACGACAGCAGTCGAACATCCCACGCTCGGCGACGACCCGCGCTTCGCGTCGGCCGAATTGCGCCGATCGAACGATTCGGTGCTGGCGGAAACGCTCGGCGCGCTGTTCACCACCCGTTCAGCCGACGTCTGGGAGATGTTGC
>JAJDAM010000023.1 GCA_029261905.1 Deltaproteobacteria bacterium | reverse complement strand
TGGCATCGAGCAACGTCGATTTCCCTGCGCCGGGTGCGCCGGTCACGCCGATTCGCGGCGCTCCTGGAAAGGGCGCCTCCTTCTCGAGCGCGTCGAGCATTTCCAACGCCATTCGGCGGCGCTCCGGTCGGCTGTCGTCCGCGAGATTGAGTGCCTCGGGAACGGCGGCGCGATCACGGGCCAGCAGCCTGCGAGCGAGCTCAATTGTCAGAAGTGGGCTCCGCAACCACTGAGACCGTTTCCACTGAAACCGTTACCACTGAAACCGTCACCACTGAAACAATGTCGTCCATGATGCGTGTGAGATCGAAATCCTTCGGCGTGTAGACCGCACGAACACCCGCCTCCCGAAGCATGGCCGCATCGTCGTCCGGAATGATCCCGCCGACGATGACGGGAACGTCACCGAGCCCTTTGCCTCGCAGTTGCTCGAGCACGTCGAGCACCAACACGCAGTGAGAGCCCGAAAGGATCGAGAGCCCCACCACATGCACGCCTTCGTCCTCGGCCGACTGCGCGATTTCGGCAGGCGACAGGCGAATGCCGTCGTAGACGACCTCCATGCCGACATCGCGCGCCTTTACCGCAATCTGCTCGGCGCCGTTGCTGTGTCCGTCGAGCCCGGGCTTCCCGACCAGGATCTTCAGTGGCCGGCCCAGCCGGCTCGACAGCTCATGGACCCGCGCGCGCACGGCCGCGGTCTGTTCGGTGCCACCCGTCCCCAGCCCGCCTGCGACGCCGGTCGGTGCCCGGTATTCGCCGAAGACGCGGCGAAGCGCATCGGACCATTCTCCAGTCGTGACGCCCGCGTGTGCGGCACGAATCGACGCCGGCATGACGTTGTCGCCGTTCTTCAGCGCATCCTCCAGACCACGAAGTGCCGATTTCACATCTGCATCGTTGCGGGTGGCACGGAATGCGTTGAGCCGCTCGATCTGTTCTCGTTCGGCCGACGCATCGACTTTCAGAATCGATTGCTCGCCTTCGGTCAACGGAGACGGCTCGGCAGACGTGTACTCATTGACACCCACGACCGTGATGTCGCCGGTTTCGATCGACCGGGATCGATTCGTCTGCGATTCGACCAGACGCTTTTTCATGTAGGCAGATTCGACTGCCGCAATCGTGCCACCCATGTCGAGGATGACATTCAGTTCGTCGAGCGCCGCCTTCTTGAGTTCTTCGACTTTGGCCTCGATGACATGCGAGCCGTCGAAGAGGTCTTCGTACTCCAGCAGGTCGGTCTCGAATGCCAGGATCTGTTGGATGCGCAGCGACCACTGCTGATCCCAGGGGCGCGGCAGTCCGAGTGCCTCGTTCCAGGCCGGCAACTGCAGCGCTCGGCAACGCGCCTTTTTCGAGAACGTCACCCCCAGCGTCTCGAGCACGATGCGGATCACGTTGTTTTCGGGCTGCGCTTCGGTCAAGCCCAGGCTGTTTACCTGGACGCCGTATCGAAACCGACGCAGCTTGGGATCGGTCACGCCGTAGCGATCGCCCGTCAGGTCGTACCAGATCTCGGCCATCGCCCGGCCCTTGCAGATCTCCTCGACGAACCGGATACCGGAGTTCAAGAAAAACGAGATGCGGCCCACGACGTTCGCAAACACATCATCGGGCACGTTGTCGCGTTCCCGGACGGTGTCGAGCACTGCGATCGCGGTGGCCATCGCGTAGGCGATCTCTTGCACCGGCGTCGCGCCGGCCTCCTGCAGGTGGTACGAGCAGATATTCGTCGGGTTCCATTTCGGGATGGCTTCGACGGTGTACGACACGATGTCGCCGATCAGCCGCATCGACGCCTCCGGCGGGAAGATGTACGTGCCGCGCGACAGGTATTCCTTGATGATGTCGTTCTGCGTCGTTCCTTGCAGCAGCTTCGGATCGACCCCCTGGCGCTCTGCAGCCGCGACGTACAGCGAGAGCAGCCAGGCCGCATTCGCGTTGATCGTCATCGAAGTGTTCATCTTGTCGAGCGGCAGGTCCTTGAACAACAGACTCATGTCGTCGATATGGGAAATGGGGACCCCGACCTTGCCGACCTCGCCACGCGCCAACGCATGGTCGGAGTCGTAACCGGTCTGTGTTGGCAGATCGAAAGCCACGGATAGACCCGTTTGGCCCTTGGCGAGATTCGTCCGGTACAGCTCATTGCTCGCGCTGGCGGACGAATGTCCCGAGTAGGTGCGGAATACCCAGGGGCGATCTCGCCGGGCATTTTGGGGAGCGGACATTCGGCTTCTCCTGGCGAGGAAGTGGCGGAAGTGACCGACAAAACTAACGAAATTCGGGGCTACCAGCTAGTGGTCGCGTGGTGGTCGCGTGGTGGATAGGGAGTGGAGGGGGAGTTTAGGGGAAGTCGACGAGCGCCAGGCTGCCCAAATCGCGCGTTCGGCCCTCCTGCGCGACGCGCAGGGATTCACAGCTGCGGCGATGCGAGCTTCTTCTGGACGAGGGGTGCGATCGGATTGTCGGGATCGAGAGCCAAAGTCTGGCGGGCCTCTCGTTCGCACTCGTCGCGTGGCGCCAGCAAGCACGCGAACAACCGGCTCTGCAATTCGAGCACGCGAAGTTCCGGGTTTTCCGCAATGATCTGGTCAGGATCGGGATCTACGTATCCACTCTTCCATCGAGCCGATGGCACCGGGAAATCGGCCTCGCGCATGCCCTCGGCGATCGCGGCGGCGATCAGCTGGTGGGTCCGAACCTTGGGGTGCGCGAAGTCGGTGAAGAGGTCGTCACCGACGAGCTGCTCGCCGCTCACTTGCGTGAGCCGCGCATCGATATCGACGAACAGAGCGTCCGACGCTTCTGCAGCTCGCCGAATGATTGCGTTGAATTGCGTCGGAGCACCTTGCGGCACCCGGTCGAGGTCGCTCGCGAGCCGGTAGCGGACTCGCGCTTCGTCGAATCGACCGAGCTCGCGCAGGCAATTCGCGATCTCGAATTGCAGTGCGGCATGGGTGTCGTCGATGGCAGTCGCTTTTTCGAATAGGGGTAAGGCCGCCTCGCAGCGGTCGTGGCCGACCAAGCGGCGACCTTCGGCCACGTATCGGTCCCACGCCGCGAGCCCGGACGCATCGAGGTCCGACCGGTGCGTCGATAGCGGTGGCGGCCAGTCCGAGAAATTCTGCGACAACGTGAGAAATACCGGTCGGGCGCCCACCGAGCGCATCGAGTTCGCCATCTCCATCAGATTGTGCTCGTACAGCAGGTCGCGATATTCCAGTTCGCGAGGTGTGGGCAGGTTTTCGCCGCTTGCTCGCCCCCGCACCACGCCGAACATCTGCGCGGCATTTCGTTCGGCTGGCAATTCGAGATCGGTGGGTCGCTTGAACGTCTCCAGATCGAGCAGGCCCGAAGCGAGGGCGTAGATTCTCGTCTGGTAGCCCCATTCGAGGATCCGAAACAGCCTCGGGTCGAGGTCCAGCAGGTGGCTGTAGTATTTCTTTTCGGCCCACTCGTTGTGCCCCATGTACACGACCAGGGCATCGGGCTGATAGCTGGCGATCTCTTGGACGATCGGCACGAGCCTGCGGCTCGCATAGCCGGAAAGCCCGGCGTTGATGACCTCGACCCGGAAGTCGGGCAGTGATGCCGATAGACGCCGCTGGAGCCAGCTCGCGAACGAGTTGCCTGTGGGGTAAGGGACGCCCTGGCTGGATGATCCGCCGATCACGAAGACCCGAAACCCATTCGCGGGCTTGATCGCGGCGAATTCGTGCTCGGCTTCGCGCCGGTTCGGGTCACGCTGTGCCTTGGATCGGGCCGGCGAGAGCCGGTAGATCGGATCTTCGCCTGCTCTCGTCTCCAGTTCGTAGGTACGAACTACCGAGGAGAACCCCGAGAAGGGGTCGTGTCGCGGAGCGTCTTCCGCGATACCGAATAGCCGCAGCAGGAGTTCGAATGCAGCCACGACTGCGATCCCGAACAGCAATCCGCCCACCGCTGCGGCCACTCTGGAGAGCATCGGTCTTGGACTCCAACCCGAACGATTCGTTTTCGCCGCGTTATCATACGCGGCGCAGGTGGTGCAGCCAATCGATGCATGCGCCGTGCAGCCAACCCCGCTGGGTCCGATGCGATTTCTGAACCGACAACTGCGGCAGACCTCGCGACGAGTCGAAAACGGGCAACCGCTGCGACGATCGCATTTTCACATCCTGCGATACAGATGACCGGCCCGCCCACCGCGAGCGAACTGAAATGGTTCGGTGTCATCCTGTTCGTGGTGTTCTCGGCCGTTGGCGGGGTCATCGGCTGGCGGCTCGACTCGCCGCCGTTTGCGCAGACGGCGGCCGGAATCGGGCTGGCTCTGGCCGCGATCTACTACGCGGTCCGCCCGTTGCGGCTACCCATGTTGCTGTCCTGGACGGCGGCGACGGCACCGATCGGTCGATTCGTATCGATCGTACTGCTCGCAGTCACCTACTACGGGGTCCTGACTCCGATCGGGCTGGTGATGCGCCTGTTCGGCCGCGATCGGCTGAAACGACGGTTCGAACCGGAAGCCGACAGCTACTGGACCGCGCGCATTCAGGACGACACCAAACACGCCGGCCCACGTCGCTACTTTCGGCAGTCGTGATGCGTCCCGAATCGAGGTCTTGGCGTTGACGGCGATTCTGGGTATCTCGGCGTTCTATCACGACTCGGCCGCGGCGCTATTGGTGGATGGAGAAATCGTCGCTGCGATCGAGGAAGAGCGATTCACTCGCGACAAACACGACTCGAGTTTTCCCAGTCAGTCCATCAGCACGTGCCTGGCGATGGCCGGCCTTTCGCCCGATCAGCTCGACCACGTCGGTTTCTACGACAAGCCGTACCTGAAATTCGACCGGCTCATCGAGACGCATCTCGCGTATGCACCGAGGAGCTTCGAGTCCTTTGCGGCGGCCATGCCCGTCTGGCTCAAGCAGAAGCTGCGGCTGCCGGCCGAGATGCGCCGCGCTCTCGGTGGCGCGTACGACAAGGCGTTCGTCTTCGCCGAACATCACGAGTCGCATGCGGCCGCCGCGTTCTTCCCCTCGCCGTTCGACGAAGCGGCAATCCTGACCATGGATGGCGTCGGGGAGTGGGCGACGGGGAGTTACGGCCACGGCCGAGGCAACCGTGTATCGCTCACCCACGAACTCGACTTTCCACATTCACTCGGCCTGTTGTACAGCGCGTTCACCGCGTACGCCGGCTTCGCAGTCAACGCCGACGAGTACAAGCTGATGGGGCTCGCCCCGTACGGCGAGCCGCGATTCGTCGACTTGATTCTGTCTCACCTCGTCGATCTGAAGGACGATGGATCGTTTCGGGTCGACATGAGCTATTTCGATTTTGCGTCGGGTCTGACGATGATCAACGACGCGTTCTGCGATCTGTTGGGGCGAGCGGCGCGGATCCCCGAGACCGATATCGACTCGCACTACATGGACGTTGCAGCATCGATCCAGCAGGTCAGCGAACAGGTCGTGATGCGCGCGGCCCGTCATCTGCACCGGCAGACAGGCCTCTCGGATCTGTGTCTGTCCGGCGGTGTCGCGCTCAATTGTGTCGCCAACGGGCGGCTGTTGCGCGAAGGTCCGTTCGAAAGGATCTGGGTCCAGCCTGCGTCCGGCGATTCGGGTAGTGCGTTGGGTGTCGCGCAATTCATCTGGCACCAGCTTCTCGACAAGCCTCGAACCGTCGATCGCGCCGACAGCCAACGAGGATCGCTGCTCGGCCCTGCATTCGCCGACGGACAGATCGCGGCCGCGCTCGATTCGCGCGGTGTCGCCTACCGCCGTTTCGACTCCGAACAGGCCCTGCTCGACCGGGTGGCAGGTGCACTCGACGCCGGCGAAGTGATCGGTTGGTTTCAGGGGCGCATGGAGTTCGGGCCTCGAGCGCTCGGCTCGCGCAGCATCCTCGGCGACCCGCGGCGCCCGGAGATGCAGCAGTTGATCAACCAGAAGGTCAAATTCCGGGAGGGCTTTCGCCCGTTCGCTCCCGCCGTACTTCGCGAACATGTCGGAGACTATTTCGAGTGGCAGCCCGAACAGGAAAGCCCGTACATGTTGATGGTGACGCCCGTGAAGGCCGATCGGCGGATCGACGCCGGCGACGGGGGCCGGACGGGAGCCGGCATCGATGCTCGACAGGTGCCACGGTCCGACATTCCTTCGGTGACTCACGTCGACTACTCGGCGCGGATCCAGACGCTCGACGAGGCGCGCAACGGCATCTTCGCCCGGTTGGTGGAAACCTTCCATCGGCTGACGGGTTGCCCGATCGTGATCAACACGAGCTTCAACCTGAGCTGGGAGCCGATCGTCTGCAGCCCCGGTGACGCGATCGAAACCTTCATGTCCTCGGATATCGACACGTTGTGCATCGGTCCCTATCTCGTCGAAAAGACAGCACAGAAGTCGTGGATCGAAGTGGGCGAGGATCGCTCGCGCATCGAGGCGGTCTTC
>JAJDAM010000022.1 GCA_029261905.1 Deltaproteobacteria bacterium | reverse complement strand
GGCGCGGTGCTTTGACCGCGAGGCGAGTACGCCGTGGTAACGCACCATGTGAAAACGAGGCGGCGGGACCAGCGCCGCCAGACGATCAATCAACTCAAGTGGCTCGAAAACGACATGAGTCGTGCCGTCCTTCCAGCGGTGGCGCAACTTGTATTGCAAACGGCCGTCTGGCATCTCGCTCAATCGATCGGTCGCCACTGGAGGACGCCGGGCGTAGCGGCAGAGTCGCTCCAGCCGCTTCCGGTCGTTAGGCGGCACGGCAGCCCCCGCGTGCAAGCTGAAACCGTGGGCCCGGGCGAGGCCGGGGATCGGCTGGGCGTCGTCTTGGTCGGGCACGATCTCGAAGCGGTCGCCGAAACGCAGCACGGGCTGGCCGGCGCGCGGTCCGGTGGCCGCCTTGCCCTGCACCGCGGCGGCGAGCAGTTGCGCCAGCAGCGGGTCGTGCTCGAAGAGTGGGTCAGGCTCGTCTTCCAATCCGTTGCGCTCGATGAGCCTCCCGATGCCACGGATCACGCGACTCAAGATTTGCTCGAGTTCTTCATTCGACGGAGAGGGCACCGGATAGAACCGCAGTTCGCCGTCGACTGCGGGTCTCCGGTAGACGCCGTCGAGTACCAGCGTGTGGAAGTGAACGTTCAAGTTGAGCGCCCCACCGAAGCGCTGAACAAATACGACGGCGCCCCCATGAGCGGACCCTGGTATGGAACACAGGCTCCGGCTGCGGCGCCGTAGCGATACAAAGATCGACCGCACGAAGACTCGCAGGACGGCGGCCGTCAGCTCGCGGTCGTGGGCCAGACGGTAGCGCAGCCCAAATGGCAGCGACAGCACCCACTGGCGTACCGGTACGCGGGGCAGCACGCGGTCGACGAGATGCGCCGCGGTGTCTGCCATGTGACGCCCACCGCAAGAGGGGCAGAATCCGCGCCCTTTGCACGAAAAGGGCACAATCCGATCCAGCCTGCAGCCGTCGCAGTACAGACGAAGGAAACCGTTAGCGGGGATCCCGCAATCCAGGAACTCGCGAAACTCGCGCTCGACAAAACTGGGTACGATCCGTTCCTGGTCGCGCGCCCGTGTCAACCAGGTCTCCAGATGGCGCCTCACGGTGCGATGGAGCGGCGTGAGCTCCGGGCGGCGAGGAACGTAGCCGGTTGACGGTGGAGATGGGTCGAACGCTCGCACCCAACAAGCATCGGGACGCGCTCATCTGTTTCCCAGGTCCCGGAAAGATTCGGGTTGCCAGGAAGAGACTGGATGGCGAGGGAAATCTGGCTGTAAGGTTGGTTTGGTAGCGGGGACAGGATTTGAACCTGCGACCTTTGGGTTATGAGCCCAACGAGCTAACGCTCGCAACCGAAGGGCGAGACGAGTCTTCTGGATCGTCGGCCGCAACATTACCGATCCGGTCGACGGCGTCCTGGCTGACAAGCGATTCCTGATCCTCGACCGCGACTCCACATTCTCGCTCGCGTTCAGGAACCTCCTGAAAGACGCTGGCCTCGAAGTCGTGCGACTCCCCTACCGATCGCCCAATCTGAACGCCTACGCCGAGCGATTCGTCAGGTCGATCGAGGACGAGTGTCTCAGCAAGATGATCTTCTTCGGCGAACGGTCGTTACGAAGAGCCACTCGCGAGTACGCCGCGCACTACCACAGGGAGCGGAATCACCAGGGAATCGGAAACCGGTTGATCGAGACCGATCCTCGCGCCAATTCGACGTCGAGCATCGTCGAATGTTCTCAGAGACTCGGCGGGATGTTGCGCTTCTACCATCGCCGCGCTGCCTAGTGGGTGCTGAGTCTCAATTGCCGTGCCCAAAACAAGGTCGGCTGAGTTTTTTTACCATACGGGCGTTCGAAACCGTTTTTGGCCGCCCCAGGCTATTTTTAATCGTTTTTCTTGTCTCGAAACTGTTTTCCTCATACTATTCTAACGATTTTTATCGTATCAGGCTGCTACGCACGTATATTTCTCGATCAAGGCCTTTTTCTCGGAGTCCTCCATGACTGGCCAAAATCCTGCACCGGCCGAACCCAGACCAGCCGGTTACACAGCATTGGCCACTCGCTACGAACTCGAAGTGATCCCGAACTGGCACCGTTCACTCGTCGCTCACGGAAACACGCACCGCTTGGTCGCTGTCGGTGCGAAGGTCGAAGAGACCTATCCGGCTTCGTACTGGCCAGGCGACTCGCTCGGCGATCAGCTGGAGTTTGCGCTGAAATATGACGGCACGAACCTCGGGATTCTGGCAAGCGTGTTCGCGGCTGCGGGCGGGAGCGAAGTCAGGCTCTACGTCGCGTCAAAGCCGACCGGAAAGTACGCACGCCGGATCTGGTTTCTCTACGAGTTCTTGACCGGCGAGAGGCTCTCCCTTGATGACCTCACCCGGGGAAACTACGTCGACCTGCTTGAATCAAAGGAGAATTACACCGCGCCCAGGGCTCGCCGAGTCAAGCGACAACGAATCGACGACAACCTCCTCGGCAATCAGAAATTCTGTCCATTGGTTCGACGGACGGATACCCTCCGCAACTACGAAGCAGCCGATCTTCCGCAGAAGTGCCGGCAGGCCGTTTCTTCATACTCGCCCGAACTGCTCAAGCGAGCACTTGGCTATCTCTACACCAAAGAGACCAGGTCCTCGTTCGAGATCGAGCACATCACGCCGAATCCCACTCGCACCGAGCGATTCATCTCGATGCTGCAACTTGCAGAAGAAGAAGATTTCTGTGAGCAGCCCCGGCTGGTCGACTTGCAGAATCGGATCGTGGACCCGCGGTTCAAGGCCGCCGGCTATCGCGACGGCCAGAACTACGTCGGCGAGACAGCCGCCTGGAAGAACGAACGTGTCCACTACGTGTGTCCAAGACCGGAGGACATCCATGATCTCATGGAAGGGCTGATCGCATCTCACCA
>JAJDAM010000021.1 GCA_029261905.1 Deltaproteobacteria bacterium | reverse complement strand
GCAACGCCGTCTCGCCGATCGGACACTCGCGAACGCACAGATCGCAGATCTCGGTGTCGTAGGGGTGGTCGGCCAGTGGAAGCGGGGTCCAACGGTCGATCTCTTCGAAGCGCAACCGGCCCTCGAAGCCGGGGCCGCGTGCCAACCCCTGGAACCCTTCGCCGCGCCGGGCGCGACAACGGTCGGGGCCGGCGAGCTCGGCGAATCCGATGCGAACTTCTTCCTTCGCCTTCAACTCGTGACTCAGCGCACCGGTCGGACACGCCAGGATGCACGAGAGTGCGTCACAGGAAAAATCGCAGGCCTGTTGCCGCGGCTCGATGAACGGCGTGCCCGACCCCAACCCCTCGTCGATGTCGGCGAGTCGGATGGCTTCTACCGGGCACACTTGAACGCACTGCCCGCACTTGATGCAGGCGCCCAGGAAGGCGCGCTCATCGAGAGCACCCGGAGGTCGCAGCCGATCGAGAAATCGGCGCACCGGTGGCAGCAACGACAGCGGTTGCAGCGCAAGGACACCCAGTGCGAGCAGGCCTGCGCGAATCAGCTGGCGCCGCCGCTCTTGTTGTCGACTCAACCGGCGACGACGGGTCTTGGGTTTCTTCGGCCGCTCGGGCCGTTCGGCCACCGCGGGTTCCTTCGTCGAATCCGCCATCACTGCGACCCGATCGCATCACTGAACCGCGGCGTGTCGTCGCGCACGATCAACGTCGGCTCGGAAAAAGGCGCCAGCCGGTCGAGAAAATCGATCGCCTCGAACAGCGGCGAGCCCCGAAAGAACGCGGCGGCCGGCGTCTGCTGCCAGATCCGGTCCGAGTAGGCGTACAGTCGATAGGGGCTGTCGCCACGGCCATCCTCGTTCCGATCGAACCCCTCGTAGTCGTCCCAGTGGTTCCCGCGCCAGACGTTTTCGTTGGCACTTCCCCCACCGCGAACCGCGACCTGCGTGAAGTTCGATTGAAATCGGTTGTCGATGAAGACATTGCCACGCCAGTCGCTGTGAAACAGCACGCCTATACCACTGTGGGCGATCTGGTTGTCGATGAATCGATTCTCGGATCCCGGCTGATAGGGCGAGATGTCGAGGTAGATCCCCTTCGCGCAGTTGACGATTTCATTGGCCTCGACGATGACGTTGCTGCTCTCCTTGAAACCGATCCCCATCGCGGTTGGGCCGCGCCCATTGCGGATTCGGTTGCGACGGATCTCCACCCCATCGCTGTACATCAAGAAAGTGCCGACCATGTTGCCGAACCAGTCGTTGTCTTCGACGACGTTGAACTTGGAATACATGAAATGCAACGCATAACGGCTGCCCGTTACCACGTTTCGAGAGATCCGATTCTGGGCCGAGTACCACACGACGACGTCGCGCACATTCGTGATGACGTTGTCGACGAGTTCGTTGTCGTTGCTGTACCACAGCCGAATGCCATCTCCTCGCAGGCCGAGTTCCTCGTCGCGGGTTTCGATGTGGTTGCGCCGCAACACATTGCCATCGGATTGCTTGAGGTCGACGCCGAAGAGCACCTCCCGAATCACGCAATCCTCCACGACGTTGCCGTTGCCGCGGATCTGAACTCCGGCATCGAGCGTGTCGTGGTTCTCGCCGGACCCGATGATCTGCAGGCCGCTGAGCGTCACGCCGTCGCTCTTGATGACGATGACGCTTCCACGCCCGCCGCCATCGACGATCGCGACTCCGGCGCCGTCGATCACGATGGGCCGACGGATCACCGTCCGGCCCTGGTAACGGCCTGGTGGCAGTTCGAGTCGCTCGCCCGTCGGTGTTGCGTCGACCAATACCTGGAGCACCGGATCGGACGCGCGAGCCTCGCCTTGGCTCACCACCGAGGCGATCGCCAGCAGGGCTCCCAACCCGGCGCGCCGCATGCGGGCACGCCGCACTCGAACGCATCGAACGGAGGTCACGACCCGCCCTTCTCCTCGGCGATTTGCTTGCGACGAATCAGTATCGCAAGCGCCAGGCAGAGCGCTGACGCGATGGAGATCGCCATTCCGTAGTCTGGATAGGCGAACGTGCTGAACTGGGCGACCTTGCCTTCGCCGAGGACGGTCGGCATGAAGGGCTTGACGGTAAAAGCCGCCCATTCCTTCAGGTTGTGCCCGAACCACCACAGCCAGTAGGTGAAGTCGGCGATGAAGCCGACCGGCAACACCGCCGCGGGAATCATCAGCAACCACCACAGCGGCCCGCTGTAGAACAACGCCGCCAGCGCCGCCAACCCGAACGCTACGAACAGGTACGGGGCCGCGGCGAATTCGAGAACGGCCCCTTTTTCGATCGGCTCCATCCCGATGTAGTGGTTGATGGTGTTCATTTCGTGAACGCAGTCGAGCGGCTCGTCTTCGAAGACCTCGTCACTCTCTCGCACCTTGCAGCCGTTCCCGACGTGATTCCAATGCATCTCGATACGGACGCCGTCCGGAAATGTGGCCTCCGGGTAGTTGGGCGCTTTGAGCGAGACCCACCACATCGGCGTCCAGAACGAAAGGGCCATCAATCCCACGCCAATGACCGTGAGCGTGCGAAACAACGCGAGCCGCTTCGCCTGAAGAGCGTCTGCCATCGGGTTCTCTTACTTCTTCTGTCGATCGGGCCACTCGATGGTCGACATGTAGTCGGTAACCGCTTCGAGTTGCTCCGGGCTGTATTCTTTGACGATCTTCACCATGTCGGGGTTGGCGTTTCGGCGGCGGCCTTCCGCGATATCGCCGATCTGCCGCTCCAGATACTTGTAGTGTTGGCCTGCAAGCACCGGATAGAACTTCTCGGCGTTGCCTTCGCCGTTGTTCCCATGGCACTCGACGCAGTCGCGGTCGTAGAGTTCCTTGCCCATCGCGACGTTCGTGCCCGGCCCTTTGCCGTTGTCGGTCGGAATCGGAAGCGTCTGGATGTAGGCGGACACGTCCGCGAGTTCCTGGGGATCGGTCAGCGTGATCGCGAACGGGTACATGATCGGATTGTCGCGACGTCCGGCGCGAATGTCCGCGATCTGTTTGATGATCACGTTGGGGTGCTGGCCGGCCAGCTGCGGGAAGGTGCCGTCGGGTCGGCCCGCGCCACTGGGCAGGTGACAGGCCGAGCAGATCTCGTAGGCTTCCTCTCCGTTCTCGATGTCACCCGTGAGCGTCAGCGCCTCGACCTTCTCACCCTCCATCTCGTTCCATTGGTAGCCTTCGGACTCGATTCCCTTCGCCTTGGGTGCCGGGGGCTGTGCCGTCGCGACGGACGCCGTCAGCAGGAGCAACGAGAGTGCCGCCAACGAAACCAACACCGCCGATGGGATCATCTGGAATTTGAACTGCATGGTTCGCTGTATTGTCTTCCGCATGAGATAAGCCTCTATGGATTCGTCTGTGCTGGTGCTGGCGCCATCTTCGAAAGGAAGTCGGCCAGCACCTGCATTTCACTTTCGTCGACGAGGTGCATGACGCCCCGCATCGCAGGCGTTTGCCCGTTCGCGCGTGCTCCGCTCTTGATGTCCTTCATTTGCTGGAACAGGTATTCAGAGTTCTGCCCGGCGAGCTTCGGGTAGCTTGGCAGCAGTGGAGTGTTCGCGTCTTTTCCGTGACAAGCCACGCAGGTTCTGGTCGAGTAGAGCTCTGCACCATCGGGTACGGCGCCCGCTTCGGGCGCCTCCGCGTTTGCGGCGGCGAAACCGAATGTGGCGATAGCGATTGTCAGGGTCGCCGCGATGATGAAGATCTGCTTCGGGTGCGTCATTTTGGATCGTACCTCCCCACTTTTGGAACGAGT
>JAJDAM010000020.1 GCA_029261905.1 Deltaproteobacteria bacterium | reverse complement strand
GGCGATCAGATCGCGGGACTGCAACGAGTAACTCATCCCTTCAGTCCCCATCGAGATTCCGTCCGACACGCCGATCGTGTTGAAACGCATCCCCACCATCCCGGCCTCGACGACTCCTTGTCTGACCACCGTCGCCAGGTCGTTCAAGTGCATGTTGCAGGAGTTCCCGTCGTACCAAACGCTCGAGATCCCGACCTGGGGCTTGTTCATGTCAGCCTCGGTCATCCCGGTCGCGTAGAGCATCGCCTGGGATGCTCCCTGGATCTTGGGCTGCGTGATTCGGCGACTGATTTTGTTGCGGTTCTCTGCCATGCTGACTCCGGGTCGTGGCCGACCGTTTCTGGCCTGCCGTCAAATCACGTTCCAGTAAACCAACAAGATAGCGCCCCGTGAGCGAGGATTCGCGGCCCGGCGGGTGAGACTCTCGGCTAGAAATCGAACTGAAGAAGTCGAACCGAGGGAATCGAACCGAGAAGGAGAGTCATCGAGTGGAGTCGTCCGCACCGCGCATCAAGTTGGGAGTCGCACTTCGCAGCATGGGACCCCAGTCGAATCGGCAGACGATCGTCGAATGCGCACTCGCGGCAGAATCTCTGGGATTCGATGACGTATGGGTGCAGGACCACATTGCAATCGCAACCGACGACGCCGAAGGCTCCGGCGGCCGTTACCTCGACCCTCTGGCCACGCTGGCATTTCTGGCGGGCGCAACCGAGCGGATCGGGCTGGGCACTGGTGTGCTGGTACTGCCCTATCGCGAAGCGCTGGCGACCGCCAAGTGGGTTGCGACGGTCCAGGAGTTGTCGGGCGAACGCATGCTGCTAGGCGTGGGAATCGGCTGGTTGCGATCAGAATTCAACGCACTGGGTCTCGATCGAGCCCATCGCGGCGCGGCCAGCGACGAGACACTCGCATTCTTGAATCGCTGCTTCGCCGACGATGAGGTCGAAGCCCACGGACAGAAATTCCTGTTCCTGCCGCGCCCGAAACGCCCGCCCATCTATGTGGGAGGAGCAGCCCCACACGCGCTGAAACGCGCCGTGCGCTATGCGGATGGATGGCTGCCGATGGGCGCCGATCCGAAACAGCTCGCGGATCCGATCGCGCAGCTGCGAGACCTCGCACAAGCGGCAGGCAAGCCGGCGCCCGCCGTAGTCTTGATGACTGGGTTCCCACTCGACGATCCCGCGCGAGCTGCCGCACAGGTTCATGCGCTGGCGGAAGTGGGTGTCACTCACCTGATTCACGGCGGCCGCTACGAAGACGTGACGGCGTTCAGGCGGAACGTCGAGTCACTGGCAAGAGACGTGTTACCCGTCACGCGTGCATTGAATCGAACTTGACGCCTCGACCGATCGCCCGCCGATTCAATCTCCGCCGAGGATCTGCACATCTCTTCGCGGGAATGGGATCTGGACTCCACCCGCGACCAGATTCTTGAATACCGTCAGGTTCGTCGCGTACATCGTCTGGTAGTAGCGATGGGTCTGAACCCAATAGCGCATGCCGATGTCGATCGAGGAATCACCGAAACCCTGGATGCCGATCTGCGGCGGCGGATCTTGCGTGACGCCTTCGACGCTCTCGAGAGAGCGCTGCACGATCGCGATCGCGGCCTCGGGGTCACTCGAATAATCGATTCCGACACAACCTTCGACGACTTTGTACTCGAACGAGTTGGACAGGATCTCCCCGATGATGTGCTTGTTGGGACTCGTGATCTTCTCGCCGTCTTCGGTCGCCAGGATCGTGGTCGATAGCTTCACCTCTTCGACGATGCCACTGATGTCGTTGATCATGATCGTGTTGCCGACGGTAAACGGCCGCCCCAGAATGATCGCGACTCCCGCGCCGAAGTTCGACACGGGGCCCTGGATCGCCAACGTGAGGCCGAATGCGGCAGCGCCGATCGCTGCGACGAGAGGCGTGAGTTCGATGCCAAAGTTGCCCAATGCGACGACGATGAACAGGCCGAGAACGATGAGGCGGGCAATGTTGCCGAGGAACAAGCGCAGCGTGATATCGATATCGCGACGCTCCCCCATCGCTACTGCGAGGCGCGCGACCCACCGCGATACGATCAGACCAGCCAGCAGGATGAAGATCGCGCCGATGACCTGAAAGCTGTAATTCACCAGGAAATCGATCGCGACCTTGTAGATCTGTTCGACGTTCTGAAGGGTCACCACCTCGCCCAGCACTTCGTTCATTTCAGTGATTCCTCAGTATCGATGCCGTCTTTGATGGCTCAGCCGTTGATGGCTCAGTTGTAGCGACGATACGCGACTCGCGCGATGCTCCCTTCGACTCGATCTCCAAGACTCCAGCGCCGCGGTATCTCAACCTGCGACCTTCTTGTTCACGCATTGCCCATGAATCCGGGAGCCCCCATGAAATTCGGAATGTTCTTTGCCAACTCAGGTCCTTTTTCAAAGCCCTAAACCTTCGATGTGCTCGTCCGGACCGCCGACTATGTGGGCGTCGAATCGATCTGGACCGTCGAACACGTCGTCGTACCGGTCGGATACGAGTCGCAATACCCCTACAGCAAGGATGGCCGAATGCCCGGCCCCGAAGACTCGGCCATCCCGGACCCGATCATCCCGCTCGCGTACGCTGCCGCGATCACGAAGAACCTGCGTCTCGCCACTGGAATCATCATTCTGCCGCAACGCCATCCGGCGTATGTCGCCAAAGAATTCGCAAGCCTCGACTTGCTGTCGAACGGTCGTGCCATCGCCGGGATCGGAATCGGCTGGCTCGAAGAAGAGTTCAACGTGATCGGTGTTCCGTTCAAGGAACGTGTCGCACGCACGGAAGAGTCGGTGCGCGCGATCCGGTCGCTCTGGAGCGAGAAACCCGAACCCTTCGAAGGCAAGTTCTACAACTGGCCAGCCGTCGAGTCGAACCCCAAGCCGGTACAGCCAGGCGGTGTCCCGATCGTCGTCGGCGGACACGTCGAAGGAGCAGCGCGCCGAGCCGCCCGCATCGGAGACGGCTTCTTCCCCGCCAAGGGAGGACTCGAAGAATTGCCGAAGCTCTTCGATGCCCTTTCCGACGAATGCGCCAAAGTCGGACGCAACCCATCAGAAGTCGAACTATCGGCCGCCGGCGGCAAACTCGACCTAGACACCATCAAACGTTACGAAGACATCGGCGTCTCCCGCCTGGTCATCCCCCCGCCCGGCTTCGACCCCGAAACCCTACGCCGAGGCCTAAACGACCTAGCCGAAAACATCCTCTCAAAGCAGTAACCCAAGCAAAAGAGCCCCTCCGCCATCTTGGCGCAGCGCATCGCACGCACCAAGCCCCCTCCGCGCGCCCCGTTTCAACGCCTCCGCTACGGGTGGGGACGAGGGCGCGGCGCACGGAATGGGCCTACTGAGTACGACGCGCCCTCGTCCCCACCCGTCGAGCAACCGTCACGCAACCTCGACGTACTATCCAACTACCTCGCCAACCGCGGAACCCACCTGCTCGGTCCACCCCCGAGCCTCCAACACCCCCCGAGCCACCTCTCGTTCGTCAACATGAATCGCGACCGCAGCGATATCCCCTGCCTCGAGCTTCATCTTGGAATGCATCGGCATCACCCGCTCTCCGCGTCGAATCGTCAGTATCACCAGACGTTCCTTGACCGCCGGTAGCTCCGCGACTTCTCCATCAGGGCTCCGTTCCGGTTTGCCGTAAACCCAGTAGCCCACCTCGAGTTCCTGGTGGCGGGCCCGAACCTCCCAGCGCTCGATGTCGTGCGGGCCGTCGAACAGTACCGCGACCTCTTCGCGCTCCACGAGTTCCGGCGTCAGTCCGGCCTCTGGCTTCGATACGGCCACGTACCCGCGCGGGACGCCGAAGTGCTGGCGCGCACGGGTGGCGAACAAGTTGTTCAGCATCTGATTCGACGTCAAACCGATCGCGGAATCGACCAGGTCGAATCGGCCTCGCTGCAGTGTCCGTTCTGAGAGCGCGTCACCGAAAATCACCTGGAAGCCGGCTTCCTCTGCCAACCGGCAGTGATCGGGATTCGCATCGACGAACACGACCGGAATGCCACCGCCGCGCAATTGGATACCGAGTTCCAGGCCGAGCCCGTGTGCACCGAGAATCGCCACGGTATCTCTTCCCGGCAGGCGCACCCGTAGCAGTGTCGCCATCGGGCTGGCGGTCAGGCCCGCCAACACCACGGTGCCTGCGATGCACAAGAAGACCATCGCGCGCAGTTCGACACCGCCAGCCACACCCTGTTGCTCGAGCGCTGTGGCGGTCAGCGAGGCGACAGCTGCCGCGACGATGCCGCGGGGCGCCACCCAAGCGGCAAAAAGGCGCTCACGCGCGGAGAGTTCGGAACCGAGGGTGGACACGAAGACATTCAACGGACGTACGATCAGAACCAACCCTGCCAGCACCGCAATGCCGCGCCAGCCAAATTTCAGCACGTCATCCATCCGAACGTCGGCCGCCAGCAACACGAACAGCAACCCGATCAACAGCACGGTGAGTTGATCTTTGAATTCGCGAAGATCTCGATCCACCCGTGTCCGCAAGTTGCCGACAACCACCCCTGCGATCGTCACTGCGAGGATTCCGCTGTGATGCACGATCGCGTCGCAACCCTCGAAGATCAGCAACACGGCGGCCAGCGTGAATACGTTCTCGAGTCCCTCGGGTACGAAGCCGCGAACGCGTAGGATCCGCGCGAGCCCGAGTCCGGCGATACCGCCTGCCACGGCTCCGAAGCCGAGACCCGAAACCAGCAGCATCGGTGCGCCCGAAATCGACTCAGGCCCCTGCAGTGCAATTTCCAGCAGCAAAACGGCCAAGATGGCTCCGATGGGGTCGATGAGCACTCCCTCGGCTTCGAGTACGGTCACCAATCGGGGACGCAACCTCAGTTGCCGAACCAACGGTCCCACCACGGTCGGTCCGGTAACCACGACCAGGCCGCCAAACAGCAGGGACTGCATCCACTCCCACCCGAGCACCCAGTGCGCCAGAAGCGCTGCGCCGACCAGCGTGATGATGGCCCCCCAGGTTACGAGTCGGCGGATCGCGGTCTGCTCGCGCCGCAGCCGGGAAATCTCGAGATTGAGGCCACCTTCGAACAGGATGACGGCGACTGCGAGATCGACCACCGCGACGAGGCCGTCCCCGAGCGAGCGCGGATTGATCCATCCGAAACCGTCCGGTCCGAGTCCGGCGCCTGCGACGAGCAGCAATACGATGCCCGGAACGCGCAGATGTCGTGCCGCGGACTGCATCAAGATGCCGACCGCGAGGGCTACGACGAGAGTCAACGCGGGGGAGATGCCATCCACGGGCGCTTAGCCTACCGCGCTGCTGTTACAATGACATCACCGAATCGTCAGATTGGTCCCGATCGGGCGGCGATTTTAATTTTTTGGACGAAACGACCCCGACGTCGCGAATTTGGATGATCCGGAAGTGGGTCGACGCAACGCACGACAGAGGGGGAAACATGGCACTCGAAGGTTTCGACGACTTTCCGTTCACTCACGATGGTGTAACCCGGGCCGTGTACAAGAGCGGCACCGGTCCTGGCGTGGTCATCATGCATGAGATCCCAGGCATCACACCCGAGGTGGCCGGTTTCGCCAAACGGGTGGCCGACGACGGTTTTACCGCCTACCTGCCGCACATGTTCGGCGAGCCCGGCAAGCCCTTCTCGTTGCCGTACGTGGCTGGACAGATGGCTCGCGCTTGTATCAGTCGCGAATTCTCGGTGTTTGCAAAGGGCGCGTCGAGTCCGATCACAGATTGGCTCAGGGCGTTGTGCCGGCAAGCCCACGCAGAATGTGGAGGACCTGGAGTCGGTGCGATCGGGATGTGCCTGACCGGGAATTTCGCGCTGTCACTGATGGTCGATGACTCCGTGATGGCGCCGGTCCTCAGCCAGCCGTCACTCCCGTTCGGAATCACCGCATCACACAGAGCCGCGCTTCATCTGTCCGACGAGGACCTCGAGATCGTCAAGAAGCGCGCCGCGTCCGGTTGTGGGTTGCTCGGCTTGCGCTTCACCGCAGACCCGATGTGTCCCAAGGAGCGCTTCGAAACGTTGAGCCGCGAACTGGGCGACGGCTTCGTCGGGATCGAAATCGACTCGAGCCGCGGCAACGCGCACGGAATCGGCCGGACCGCCCACTCCGTCGTGACCACCGATCTGGTCGACGAGCGAGGGCACCCGACCCGCGAGGCTCTCGATAGCGTTCTCGAATTGTTTCGGGAACGCTTGAAACCCGCCTGAACCAGGAGCCTGACCCGCTATTCGTCGCCGGGTCGACTGATTCGGAGTTCGGCCCCCGCTCCTTCGGGTGCCGGAACCTCATCGATGCGCTCCGGCACGTCGTCGAATTCGAGCTTCAGCGCACGACACATCGTCGCGTGTAGCGCGTAAGTACAGATCACGTAGGTGAACTCGAGGATTTCCTCGTCGGACAGCGTCTCTCGCAGGCACTCGAATGTGCCGTCGGGGACGCGTCCGTGCGAAAGAACCAGGCAGTCGGTGTACGCGAGCACTGCGCGTTCGGCCGACGAATAGCAATCTGCAGTATTCCACGACGGGATCGCTTCGATCTGTTCCTCACTGAGACCCACCGACCTCGCCGCCTTGCAGTGCTGCGAGAATACGAACTGGCTGCCAACTGCGAAACCCGCCCGCATCTGCCCCAATTCTCGCAGCTTCGGATCGATCTTGCGGTTCTTGCTGCGGTACAGACCAAAGCCAGCAACCGCGTGGTTGAACACATCCGGAACGACTGCGAATACCGTCCACCAATCACCCGGCGTTCCGGTGGCTGTACCGGGTTCTGCAACGGGATCCCGATCGCCGAACAGCAGATCGTACATCTGTGTAACTTCGGGCGTGGCTTCGGCTCTGGCTACTTGTTTTAGACGCGGCATTCAGGCGCTCCTGGATTAGAGATTCATTCGCAAGATGGAAAAGGTGGCGTATGGCGGCAGAACCGGTGCAGCTGCTCTATCCCGCTCGCAGCGATACCTGCCGGCTCTTCGGATCGATCATCAGCTCCGGCGCCGGAAGCAGGCGCCGCTTCCGCCCGTCACAACTGCGTCCCGTTCTCAAATCGAATTGGTATCCATGCCAAGGACATTGGATTCGTCCGCCCGGGCCGGGCGCCCCCAGCGGGCCTAGGATATGCGGGCAGATCGCGGAATAGACGACCAGTTCTCCGTCGAGTTCGACAACCCAGTACGGACGCCCGCCGAGTTCGACTTCGAGCGGTAGCTTCTGGCGAAGCGATGATTCCGTCCCGAGTTCGATGGTTCCTTCGATCGGGCCGGCCGGGCCGGCAAGGCGCGCCTCCCGAAGCATCATCATCTGCTCGTCTTCATCCCAGAGGCGGGTGTAGAGGGTCGTCAGCGCCCCTCCCAATGCGGCGGTCTGTTCGGGCCGCACGCCCGGTAGATGAAATTCGACCTCGATATCCGTGCGACCGGCATCGACCGGCTTGACGGTCGTCCAGATCTCCGTGCCTTCACCCACGCCGGCGACCGTGCGCGCCACGTATCGCGACTCGGAAGCGTCGATGATCAACTCCAGCGACATCTTCTTCGAATTCGCAGCCGCAGACGCGGGAAGGAGCTCTACGCGCCACCCCCAGTCTCCCGACTCGATGTGTTCGAGGTCGCGAAAGGACTGGTCATGGAGCCACGGAAGGTGTTCCCAATCGAGCACGTTCTCCCACACGCGCTCCTTCGAAGCCGACACCTCGCGACGGTAGGTCGCTACGTGAGTGAGACCTTCGACCTCCATCGTTTCCACTCCGGTCGCGCCAGGTTCGTGTACGGTGTCGCAGTGCTCTGCGCCGCGGTGGGCGCGTTCAGGATACCACCTCGATCGGCCATCGCCGGTCGAGTCTGCAACCGGGAGTCCCCATGCTCGAATCACCCGCAGACCGCGACGACATGCCGGCCCGAGTCGTGGTGATCCTGCTCGACAGCCTCAACCGACACATGCTGGGCGCATACGGGAGCAGCGAATTCGATACTCCGAACCTCGATCGCTTCGCGCGATCCGCACGGCGATTCGACAACCACTACACGGGCTCGCTTCCATGCATGCCCGCGCGCCATGACCTGCTTTGCGGCGCACTCGATTTCCTGTGGAAACCGTGGGGATCCATCGAGCTGTGGGAGGAGCCTCTGTCGGTTCCGCTGCGACGCGCTGGAGTGACGACGCAGCTGATCTCGGATCACCCGCACCTGTTCGAGGTCGGTGGTGAGAACTACCACTGCGATTTCACGGCTTGGGACTACCAGCGCGGCCACGAGAGCGACCCCTGGAAAACCCGCGCCGACCCCAGCTGGATCGGGACTCCGGTATTCAGTCGTGGAGAACACATGCCGTACGAGCTGTCTCGCGGCCACTTCAAGGGCGAGGCCGACTTCCCGGGACCTCGCACGATGGCTGCAGCGGCGCGTTGGATCGAACAAGCCGCGCCCCATCACGAACGGTTCTTGTTATTCGTGGACGAGTTCGATCCTCACGAGCCCTTCGATACGCCGGAGCCCTATGCGTCGATGTACGACGACAGCTGGTCCGATGCGCATTTGATCTGGCCCCCGTACACCGCGGCCGGTTTTGCGGACGGGGTACTCACGCCCCGCCAAGCCCATCAGATCCGCGCCTGCTATGGCGCGAAACTCACGATGATCGATCACTGGTTCGGGCGCATTCTCGACGCGCTCGAGTCGCAGCAGCTGAGCGACGACACCGCGGTGATCGTCTGCACCGATCACGGTCACTACCTGGGCGAGAAGGATGTCTGGGGCAAGCCAGCGGTCCCCATCTACGAAACGCTCGGCCACACGCCTTTGATGATCTCCTGGCCCGGATCGAGCAGCACCATGCCGATTCCCGCCTTGACGACGAACGTCGACATCTACGCAACGCTGCTGGACATCTTTGGTGCCAGTTCGGCTCACGCCACCCACGGAAAATCCCTCGTGCCGCTGCTCGAGGGCAGTCAGCAGAGCGTCCGCGACGTTGCGTTGTCGGGAATCTGGGCCCGTGAGGTGCACGTCCTCGACGGCGATCACAAGTACGCGCGCGCGCCGCTCGAAGGGAACGCTCCTCTGAGTATCTGGTCGAATCGGTGGTCGACGATGCCGGTACACCGTTTTCCCGATCTGAAATTGCCGCTACCCGATCACCGTGCAACGCTCGACCGCATGCCGGGATCGGACGTTCCGGTGATCCGACAACCGTTTGGCACCAAAGACAACCGACCCTTCTGGGCCCTGGGCCGTTTCAGCGGTGACCGGCTGTACGATCTGAGAGAAGATCCGAACGAAGAACACAACCTCGAAACCGGAGCTCTCAAGCGCGAGATGGAAGAAAAGCTCCGGACGGCCCTGATCGACGTAGAGGCGCCGGCCGAACAGCTGCAGAGGCTCGGATTGTCGTAATCTACCGACGAGGCAGTTGACTCGAACGCACGCGACGAGTAGAAGTGGAAAACCCCTGCCGCGCCGCTGCGCGGCGTCACCCGAGGAGCCCAGATGTCCCCGAAAGTCCCCCAGAGTGAACGAAAGGAATTCTTCGAAGCCGTCGAGGCGGCGAGCAAGACCGCCATCTGGTGCGCCGTTGCGACCGTAGCCGACAACGAGGCTCGGGTGCGGATGGTGCACCCGACCTGGGAAGGCGAGACGCTGTGGTTCGCGACCGGAACCGGATCTCCCAAGCACCAGCAGATGGAAGCCAACCCGAACATCGACGTTCAGTTTCAGGTCGCTCCGCCCGACTTCGTCCACATTCTGGTCCGCGGCCAGGCACAGATCATCACCGACGAGGCCGAGAAGAAGCGGGTCTGGGACGTGATCGACTACGACCTGTCTCAGTTCTGGTCCGGCGGCCCGACAGATCCAAGCTATACACTCGTGAAGGTCGACCCATCGCGTGTCGAACTGTCGAAGATGTTCGGTTCGATGGACAAGCGGGTCTGGCGTAGCGACTGAGGTTCCGCGCGGCGATTGCAAGCTGCGCCATCCCGAACGCGAGACAGGCGTGCCAGAAGAAGCGGTAGGAAGCAGAAGGAGAATCGACGTGAGTGACGAAGTGCTGATGGAGAAAGACGGCGGGATCGCGACGTTGACGTTGAACCGACCCGATCGGCTGAATGCGATCTCGGTTTCGATGTTGAGCGATCTTTCTGAACGGCTCATCGAGTGCGATCGCGACCGCGACGTGCGCGCGATCATCCTCACCGGTGCGGGTCGGGGATTCTGCGCCGGGCTCGACTTGCAGGATGCCACCGCGGGCACCGGGATCGGCAGTGGCGGAGGCGGGCCAGCCGTCAATCTCGATTTGCGCGACGCGCCACCCACGGTTCTCCATAAGGTCGATACACCGACGATCTGCGCCCTCAACGGCGGCGCAGCCGGTTACGGAATGGATCTCGCCCTGGGCTGCGATATCCGCATCGCCGGACAGAGCGGAAAGCTGGCGGCTGCATTTACCAAGCGCGGCGTACTCCCGGAAAGCGGAGGCACATGGCTGTTGCCGCGACTGGTCGGATGGGCGAAGGCATCCGAAATCATCTTCACCGGACGCACCTTGTCGGCCGACGATTGCCTCGAACTCGGCCTGGTGAACCACGTCGTTTCGGACGATATGCTGATGAAGGAGACGCGCGCACTCGCAGACGAGATCGCAGCGAATGCTCCACTGGCCGTTGCCGCATCGAAGCGGATGATGCGAATGGGCTTGTCGGAAGAATTCGACGATCACGTCCACCACGTATTTCTGCAGCTGATGCCACTGTTTCGCAGCAAGGACTTCGCAGAGGGCATGCAGTCCTTTCTCGAGAAGCGCAAACCCGATTTCAAGGGTCGGTAGCGACGACCCATCGATCCGTGCGCCGGCCTCTGCTCGATGCGGGTCTGCTGATTGCGCTGTTGCTCGCCTCCTGGGGATGCGGTCCGGCC
>JAJDAM010000019.1 GCA_029261905.1 Deltaproteobacteria bacterium | reverse complement strand
TTCTCGGCGCGCACCGAACCCTCTGTCGATCATTTGCCTCGCGTCGGCGGCTTGTTCAACCCGAGCCTCGAAGCGGTCGTAGCGTTGCGCCCCGATCTCGTCGCCGTCGTTCCGAGCGTCGCGCAACGGGACTTTCGCGATCGGTTGAGGGAACTCGAGATCGAAGTGCTGGAGCTTTCGAACATCACGCTCGACGAGGTTCTCGAAAGTGTTCGCGAACTCGGCGCGCGCGTCGATCGCATCGAGGTCGCTCGCAAACGCATCGATCAAATACGGAAGACCTGGGACGAGATTGGCGAGCTGGCAGCACAGCGCCCGCGTCGCACGGCGGTTCTAGTGCTTCAACGCGACCCACTCTATGTCGCCGGGGCGGGAAGTTTTCTGGACGAGATGTTGCGCGCCGCAGGCCTGCAAAACGCCGCTGCTCGTTTTCCCGATCCGTACCCGCGAGTCGGGATCGAGTGGTTGATCGCAGCCGCTCCCGAGATCATTGTCGATAGTGCAGACGATCCGGTCCCCGCGGCTGAGCATTGGTCGCGCTGGCCTTCGATCCCAGCGGTCGCGGCCTCCCGAGTCTTCGCTGTTCCGGCCGGAACCGTGACGTTGCCTGGACCGTTTCTCGATCGCTCGTTGCGCATCCTGTTCGATGCGATCCACGTCGCCGGCCCGGCGGGACCGGTCGAGCCAGGCGCGACTCCATGAAGCCGCTGACCGCAGCGCGCACGATCGGCGTATTGCTCGTGCTGTTGGTGCTGGTCATCGCGGCCGCGGCGATCGGTCTGGCCGCCGGTCCGAGCGGGATCAGTATTGCTGAGATCGTGTCGGTGCTCGGCGGCCGAGGTGAATCGGATGCGGCCATCGATATCGTGTTGCGGGTCCGAATGCCGCGGGTGCTTCTCGGCGCACTGGTAGGCGCATCGCTGGCTGTGGCGGGCGTGCTGTTTCAGGCGCTGCTTCGAAATCCACTAGCCGACCCGTACGTGCTGGGCGTATCGGGAGGCGCGGCGCTCGGCGGGATCGCGGTGATGAGTCTCGGCAGTGCAATCGGCTTGGGGTACGCGGCAGTGCCACCGGCTGCGTTCGCGGGGGCCATCGCGACGACTGCATTGCTCTACGCAATCTCCGGCGTACAAGGCCGTGTGTCAACGACCGGGCTTCTGTTGACCGGTGTCGTGTTCAACGCGTTTGCTTCGGCTGCGATCGTGTTTCTCGCTTCGATCGCGGGCATGACCGAGGGAACGAGCATCTTCTTGTGGCTGATCGGCAGCCTGTCGGCGGGTCGGCTCGAAGTAGCCGGCCCGGTGGCGTTGTTCCTGGCGATCGGCTTGGCGACCGCCATGCCGTTGGCGCGAGGACTGAACCTGTCTGCGCTCGGCGAGGAATCCGCACAGCAGCTCGGGGTCGACATCGATCGCCAGCGCCGCATCGTGTTGGTTGCCGCGTCGTTGATGGTCGGCGCCGCAGTCTCCGTCGCTGGCCTGATCGGTTTCGTCGGATTGATCATCCCGCATCTGCTGCGATTGCTGATCGGGCCCGATCATCGGCTGTTGATACCGGCCGCCGCGCTCGGAGGGGCCGCGTTCTTGATCGTTTGTGACGCGATAGCGCGTACCCTGTTGGACGGTCGAGAGTTGCCCGTCGGTGCCATCACCGCGCTCGCGGGTGGGCCGCTGTTTCTGTGGCTGTTGCGGCGCTATCACAATCGGTCGTTCAGTTCGTGAGTCGGGATCAAAATGCCGCGATGGTGTTCGATGGCGTTGCCGTCACGCTGGGCGATCAGCCGATCCTGCGGGACATTCATCTCGAGGTGCCCGCCGGCCAGGTGGTCGTGCTGGCCGGGTGCAACGGGGCCGGCAAGACCACGCTGCTGCGGATCGCTTCGCGGGTGCTGCGACCGACTGCTGGGCGCGTGTACCTGGGCGGGCAGGGGGTCGACACGCTGTCGCGAAGAGAGCTCGCGCAACAGCTCGCGGTCGTGCCACAGGATGTTTCGGTTTCGTTTCCTTTTAGTGCAGGAGAAGTGGTTCTGATGGGCAGAGCGCCCCATCTGGGTATGTTGGGATTCGAAAGCCGCGCGGATATTGCGATTGCGAATGAAGCGATGGAACGGCTCGGGATCGAACATCTGGCGCATCGATCGATTCTCGAGTTGTCCGGGGGCGAGCGTCAGCTGATCTCGGTGGCGCGGGCGCTGACCCAGCAGCCTCGGGTGCTGCTGCTCGACGAGCCGACCGCCCATCTCGACCTCGCGCATCGGGTTGCGGTTCTCGATTGCGTTCGGGACTTCGCACGCGATGGCCGCACCGCGCTGGTGGTATCCCATGATCTTTCGCTGGCGGCGCGGAGCTGCGACGTGCTGGCACTGCTTTCGGGGGGCAAGATTCTCGAGGCCGGAGCGCCACGGGATGTGCTGACGGTCGACAACCTGAGGGAGGTCTTCGGGATCCGGGCCGACATCGTGATGGCACCCGACGGCTGCCCGGTCGTCGTCCCCCGCGGCTTGCACCGGGGCCAGCAGCCACCGGTCGCATGAAGAGCGGCCGAAAACTCGCACGGTCGCCCAGAGCTGGCGCGACGGCGCGCGTACTCCTAGCTTCGTCCGCCTCGCAGCCATGCAGCGGGTGTGGTGAAGCGGGGGCTGAGACGAATCTCGACAGGGAGATGACCAGATGGCTGAGGTAACGATCGCCGCGGTTCGAGCGAGTGAGATATTGGATTCACGCGGCAATCCGACCGTCGCGGTAGAAGTGACCACCTCAGAAGGAAAGCGTGCAATGGCCGCGGTCCCGTCGGGCGCGTCGACGGGCTCGCGAGAAGCGCTCGAGCTCCGCGACGGAGATCCGGACCGCTACCGGGGCAAGGGCGTCTCGAAGGCCGTGTCCAACGCGAACGGTGAAATTGCCGACTGTGTGATCGGGCGCCCGTTGGGCGGCCTCGACGAGCAGACGGCGCTCGATCGCAGCATGATCGAACTCGACGGAACCGACACCAAGTCGCGGCTCGGAGCCAACGCGATTCTCGGTGTTTCGCTGGCAGCCGCCCACGCTGCGGCGGACGCGGCGGGTGTCCCGTTGTACCGATTCATCGGCACAGGTGAAGCGGCCAATCTGCTGCCAGCGCCGATGATGAATGTGCTCAATGGCGGCGCACACGCGGACAACACCGTCGATCTACAGGAATTCATGATCTTCCCACTGGGTGCCCCGACTTTTGCCGAGGCGCTTCGCTGGGGGGCCGAGGTTTTCCACACCCTCAAGGACGTGCTGCACGAAAAGGGTCTTTCCACCGCGGTCGGCGATGAGGGAGGTTTCGCACCCAATCTCGCGAGCAATCGCGACGCGATCGAGCTGGTTCTGGTCGCGATCGAGCGTGCCGGCTATCGGCCCGGCGAGCAGATCTCGATCGCACTCGACCCGGCGGCCAGTGAATTCCACAAAGACGGCCAGTACGTGCTGTCTGGAGAAGGGTCCACGAAGAGCGTCGAGGAGATGATCGCGTTCTGGCAGGAGTGGGTGGCCCGCTACCCGATCGTCTCGATCGAAGACGGTCTCGATGAGGGCGACTGGGCGGGCTGGACCGCGCTGACCGCCAAGCTCGGAGACCGGATCCAACTGGTCGGCGACGATTTGTTCGTCACCAACCCCGCGATCCTGGAGCGGGGCATTCGCGAGAAGGCCGCGAACTCGATCCTGATCAAGCTCAACCAGATCGGGACACTCACGGAGACGCTGGATGCGATTCGAAACGCGCAGGCCGCCGGTTTTTCTGCGGTGGTTTCGCACCGTTCAGGAGAGACCGAAGACACGACGATCGCCGATCTGGCGGTCGGGTCCGGATGCGGTCAGATCAAGACGGGGTCGCTGTGCCGTACCGATCGGGTCTGCAAGTACAACCGGCTGCTGCTCATCGAGCAGGAATTGGGCGCTTCAGCGCGATATGCGGGCGCCAGTCGACTCGCGGGCGACGCGAGCAAGTGAGTCGACGGACACGGTTCGCAACGTCGGGGCTGGTTGTGGTCACGGCGATCGTATTGGGGGCGGGGTTCGCGATCGCGGCGATCCCGACATCGGAGAGAATTGCGAACGCGGTCGCAGAGATGAATCGCGTTTCGGGACGCGCAGTTCCGATGCTCGTCGACATCACACTGAGACTCGAAGAAAACGCGCCACCCGTCAGCGGGGTACTCGCAAGTCACCCGACCGGGCTGGCTCGGCTCGAACTGCAGAGCGAAGGTCTGGTCGAGCGTCACCTGCTGCAGGGAAACGTCCATACCGCGAGCCGAGACGGGCACCTGCTCGACACCCCCTATCCGTTTCTTCCCCCTCTGTTTCTGTTGCAGGCGACCTCGGGTGCGGCGCTGCGTGCGGCGCTGGCGAGTTTTGGCATCGAGCCGGTCGATGCGGTCTTGGGTCGGGTCGGAGAGCGCGACTGCTACGTGTTCGGAGGCCGACTCCCGAGATCAGAAAACGGAGAGCAGGAGATGTTGCCCTCCTTGTGGGTCGACATGGAGACCTACGAGATCGTGTCGATCAATCGCTCTGACGGGGTCCGGTTCCTGTTCGGGCCGTCGGTCGATTTCGGCGGGATCCGCCTCCCCAGTTGGATCGATGTCGAATCTCCCGAGTTGCCGAGCGCCCGGCTCGAGGTAGGCCGAGCCGCTCCGGCGAACGCCCCAGCGGCAGCCTTCGGAAGCCATTGGCTGTCGGCCCCTCCAGGTTCCTCGCCGCAGTAGCCAGCCCCAGCAAGAAAATTTTGGTCTCGCGCCAATTCAGGGCTAATGCAACTCGATAGAAATACCGAACAGCTGCTCTGAAGGTTGGCAGGGTCCATTTTCCGTAGCACTTCCAATGGGTTCCGAAGCTCGCCTTCACACTGCTGAACCGACCGAATCGTCCAAGGGGGGGCGCACGGGCGGGGCAGCTGACGAGGAGGGTGGCATGGCTTCGAAGCAACGATTGAACGTTCTGGTCGTGGATCACGATGAAGGCAGCAACGTCGAACTCAAAGATTTTCTGGTCAGTGAGGGCTATCAGGCAGAGATCCTGACCGACGCCGATCAGGTCCTGGGCGAAATCAAGCAGAACAACCACCAGCTGGTATTGCTCGATGTTTCGTCGGGCAACGGAATCGAACTGCTCGAGAAGATTCGCAGTGCGGACTCCGATATCTGCGTGATCGCCATGACGGGGCTCGCCACCGTCGAGGCAGCCGTTCGGACGCTGAAGCATCAGGCGTTCGACTATTTGCAGAAGCCGCTCGAGATGGAGGAGCTGCGTGCGGTGATCCAGGCAGCGGTCCGAGAGAAAGGGCTGCTGGTCGATCTCGAGACCCGGCTGAATCTGGTCGTCGGCACGCGGCTGCGCGAAAAACGATCCGCCGCACAGCTCACATTGAAGCAGCTGGCGAATCGCACGGGGCTTTCGGTGAGCCTGATTTCGCAGATCGAACTCGGGAAGAGCGCGGCTTCGATGTCCACGCTCCACAAGCTCTCCACGGCGCTGCAGATTCGCATGACCTATTTCTTCGAGACCGTCTGAAGTTCGCTCCAGCAACTGTCCGCACAGTTGGCGGTCCGTTGAAGGACCCCCACTTTCGGGATGCCCAATTGCGCATCTCGTCCGTGGGGGTTCTTCGACGGACTGCAAGCTAGACTCCGCCGGATGCGGCTTCTGGTGCGGACGGCGGTCTGTCCGTCAGCCGGCCACACCGCGCGGATAGGACGTACACACTCTGAGGACAGTCGAAGAAACACGCCCGTGTCCGGGACTCTCGGTTCCGGTGGTCACTGTCCTCGATGACGGCGGCGAGCTGATTGAAGATGATCAGCGCGCACTCGTGCGCTTCGTCATCCAAGACGGCCTTGGAGCCGATGTGGTGTTCGCCGCCGGTACGACCGGCGAGTGGGACCGCGTTTCCAATCGGGTTCGACAGGGCGTCGTTCGCGTGTGTAGCGAAGAAGTCGCCAAGGCCAACGATCGGCTCGGACCGGTCCATGGGCGCGCCGTCGAGTCGTGGGCCGGGATCACGGCGCCCACCGCGCACGAAACGCTCGAGAACCTCGAGTTCGCGATCGCACATGGCGCACATGCGGCGGTACTCGCACCACTTTCGATCCAGGCCGTCGACGATCCTGTGCGCTTCGTGGCGCGCGATGTGGCCGATCTGCTCGATCGCAGCTTTCGAAGAATCCCGATCTACCTGTACGACAACGCCGATATCGCGATCGATCCGAACGTGCCGCACATCCGCACCAAGCAGGTCAAGGCGATGTCGCGCCTCGATTTCGTACGAGGCATCAAAGTGTCGGCCAAGCGAAAAGTGCTTGGCAACTATACGAAGGCGGCCGCGAGTTTTCGCGAGCGGGGCGAGTTTGGGATCTACGTCGGCGACGCGATGTTGATCTTCGACCTGTTTCGCCCGCGAACGGGTCGGCTCGGCTTCCTGTCCGAGCACTGGAATCGATACCGGCTGCGTGGCGGCCTTCCCATCGGCGTCGTTGCCGGCCCCGCCAACGCGTTGCCGCGCGAGTGGGCGCGCGCATGGCAAGTGAGCCGCGCTGGTGATGCGGAGCGGATGGATGAGGTGCAGTCGGTGCTCGAAGAGTGGAGAACCCGAACGCACCGGGCCGGAGGCAAGCGGACGATTGCGTGTCTGAAGCGAGCGCTCGCCTCGATGGGAATCATATCGAGTGCGGCGGTCGCGCCCGGCACGCCGAGTCTGGCGGCGCCCGATGCGAAACGCTTCGACGAGGCCTTCGCGGAAATTCGTGCCCTGTCGGCCAGCCGTGTCGGCGATCCCTGGGTGTCACAGGTCTCCGCAGACACCTTTTCGGGTCGGCAGCCTCGAGCGCGGGTGGACAGCCGTGAGTGAAGAACGTCTCGATGCCGTGGGTATTGGCAGCATGGTGGTCGACCGCGTCCATCGCTCACCGCGACTGCTGGGCAGCGAACAGAAGGGCATCTTGCGCGCGATGGCGGATGGCGGGCCGGTGGAGATCCATGTCGGTGGCGTCGTGTTGAATCATCTGGGTTGGGGGGCTGCACTCGGGCTGAATACCGGGATCTTCGGACGCCAGGCCGACGACGAAAACGGCCGCTTCCTTCGCGCAGCGATGGATCGCGCTGGCATCGCCCGAAACATCGAACTCGACGGATCCGCGACATCGGTCGCCGAGATCTTCGTAGACGACAAGGGGGGTCGCGCCATCTATATGGCACCGGGAGCGACTTCTGAAACGACACCCACCAAGATCCGCGCAGACCACGCCGAGTTCATTCGACGCGGTGCGCGCTTGACGACCGAGGTCTCGCAACTCCCACTCGATGCGGCCCTTGCCGCGCTCGAGATTGCGCGTGCCGGCGGCATTCCGACGCTGGTGGATCTCGACGTTCCGCCAACGGACGCGCTGGCGACACTGGGTAGTGAAACCACACTCGATGCCGTGCTTCGCGCCGCGGACGTACTGAAGCCGGCAAAACTCGCCGCGCGCGAAATCGTGCCGCACGCAGGCAGCGACGCGCTCGCGATCGCACGTGCGATGCGTGACCGGTACGGCAATGCGGCGGTCGTGGTGACCGATGGCGAGGCGGGCTGCGCGATCGCGACCGACGGTTTCGAGGGTTTCGTGCCGGCGCGATCCGTTGCCGCGGTCGACACGACCGGAGCCGGAGATGCATTCGTGGGCGGACTGCTGGTCGGTTTGAAACACGAACTCGATTGGGAGGTGATCGGTCAACTGGCCAACGCAGCCGGTGCCGCATGCGTGGAAAAGATCGGCGCGTTCCCTGACGATCCCGCCGCTGCGCGCAAGCGTGTGCTCGAGTTGTACGAGGGGCCGGACATCGAACTCGGGCCAGACCGTGTGGTGACCGACGAGGGCTCGTCGCCGTCGCACGGCGCCGGCGGACCGGCGGTCGCGTGTTTCGATATCGCACTCGAAGAACTGGCGGTGCTTCGCTCCCGAATCGACGCCGGTTCGTTCCACGCAGCGATCGCGCTCGTGCGTGGGGCCGAAACAGTTGGCGGCCGTGTTCACGTGACCGGCCTCGGCAAGCCTGAACACGTGGCCCACTACGCCGCCTCACTGCTCTCGTCGACCGGTACACCCGCAACTTTCTTGCACACGACCGAAGCGGTGCACGGCAGCGCGGGCCAGGTCGTCTCTGGAGATGTCGTGATCGCAATCAGCAACAGTGGCGAGACTCGAGAAATCAGGGACACCGTGCAAACGGTTCGCAAGATGGGTGCGAAGATCATCGCCGTTACCGGAAACGTCGACTCGTGGTTGGGCCGAGAATCGGATGCCGTACTCGACGCCGGGGTGGCGCGTGAAGGCGGCCCCCTGAATCTCGCACCCCGCGCCAGCGTGGCGGCCGAGGTACTGGTGATCGCCGGGTTATCGGCCGCTCTGCAACACCAGCGCGGTTTCCAGCGAGCCGACTACCAGCTTCGCCATCCGTCCGGGAAACTCGGCGAGCGCACCCGCGACTGATTTAGGCCTTCTGGCCGGGGCGCGGGGGCATCCGGCTGGGACCTTCTGACTCGGACCTTCTGCCGACCCCCGCCCTGCAGGCTCTACGTACGCCTACGCTTGCTCGTCGCGCAAGGCACGCAGGCAGGTCTTGACCGTCAGAACCGGACACGGTGCCTTTTGGACCACGCGCTCGGCGATGCTGCCGAGCAGCATGTGTTTCAGCCCAGAAAGACCGTGGGTACCGATCACGATCAGGTCGGCGCCGATCTCGGTGGCCTCTTCGACGATCGCAGTGGCCGCGTATCCCTCGCGGACCACGGATTCGACTTCCAGGCCCTTGGCGCGCAACTCCGTTTCGAATCGGCTGAGTGATTGCTGGGCTTCGGCTTTGACGTTTGCCCAGAAATCGGGCGGCAGGTAGGCGCCTTCGAGCTGCTGGAATTCGACCGGCAGGTGGTAGGCGTGAAACAGCACGACTTGGCTGTTGTGTATTTCGGCCAGATGGGTGCCCCATTCGACCACCGACAGAGCGTTGTCCGAGAAATCGATCGGCACCAGAATCGTCTTTACGTCGATCACAATAATCAGAGGGTGCACGCTCTCGCGCTGCGAGTCTAGTAGAATCTGGGCGGCAGGATTTGACGCGCGCGAGGTGTCGGCTTAACGTCGCGCGCCTCTTGCCGGGCCCAGAAGATGGGATGCGGCAAGGCCGATTTTCCAGGGTGAGGTCATCACGGTCGATTTCAATCAGGGTCGATTCAACGTCGATTTATCAACGTCCGATTTGTCAACGTCAAGGGACAGTGGGGCCGTAGCTCAATTG
>JAJDAM010000018.1 GCA_029261905.1 Deltaproteobacteria bacterium | reverse complement strand
AGTAGAGAAGTCGCAGGTCGCTGCTCGTCACGAATTCGCCTTGCGCTGCCGCCAAAGCCGGGCCGTGAAACTCGGTGAGCCGCTCGAGGCCATCGCGCAGCCAATCTTCTGGTGCCGAAGCGGAAAGCGTCGCATCCAAATGAATCGTGCCGGCTCGTGCCAGAGCCCGGAGCCGTCGCGTGAGCGCTGTGGCCGCATTGAGCAGTTCTGCGTCGGGTACCGAGCGCTCCCGTTCCGGCAGATCCATCAGCTGCGCCAGCCCGATCCCTGGCCGACGCGCTCGAATGGCTTCGAACAACGCATGGGCTGCGGCCTGCGAACAGAGAACCGTCGAGTTCGCGTAGAAGCTTTCGACGATGCACCGGCCCAGGTGCTCGACCAGGTCGCGGCTGTTTCCGGTGCTTTCCAGGCGCGCGAGTCGTTCGGCCGGATCGATCGTGGCGTCCATTTCGACGTCGACCGGTTGACCCTGCATGTCCAACGCGGCGCCGAAACGCACCGTCGCACCGTCTTCTCTCGCGAACGAACGCCAATGAAACCGTGCCGCCTCGGCGAGGCTCGGACCCGACTTTCGCCGTCGGGCGTCGAGCCCGAGGCTCGACAGGTATTCGTCGATCAACCACGGGGCTTCCAACACGGAGTGATAGTTCACCGTGACGGGGACGATGTACACGCCCGGACGCGCCTGCCCGTTGCGCAGCATCGTCCCATACGCCTGGAGCCCCGAGTGAAGCAGACCGAGCCGGACGCTGGACTCTGTGGCCCCACTGCGGCTGCGGCCGCCTCCCGGAAAGAACAGCGAATGAACACCCGTTTCGAGGAGCTTCGCGCTGTAGTTGCGAAGCGCGGTCCTGTAGATCGTGCAGGCTCTCTGTCGATCGATCGTGTACGCGCCGGCTCGGCGCAGGAAGAAGCCGAGTAACGGGTTCGAAAACAGGTTCAGGCCGGCCCCCCATGCAAACGGCGGCAAGCCCAGGCGGTCGAGCACATGTCCGAAGAGCAGGATGTCGTTGTGGCTCTGGTGCGTCGGAAGCAACATCACCGTTCCCAGTCGGATCAACTGCCGGAGCTGCGAGACCTCCCCGGTGAGGGCGATCCGAGAAGCCACCAGATCGTCCAGCCGAAAGGGTGAGAGACCCCGGCCCGAGGATGCGTGGCTCAGCCAGTTGAAGCCGAACCGGCCCGCCGCGATCGTGGTGCGGTAGACGCGAATGTCGAAGCGTCCGGCGATCTCGTCGGTGTAGTGCTCGAGCAACGCGGCGAGAATCGATTCGGGCGATTGCGCGCCGCGATGGTGGTGCTCGATCGAGGCGAGCAACGCGCGAAGTCGGTGCTCGCGGCCTCGCCCCCCAGCGGGCCGACGCGCTCTCTCGGCCCGCAGCGCCTCTGCGAGCAGCGCATCGAGATCTCTACCCCGGAGATTCCGGAGTTCTTTCATGCTGAGCGCGACCACCTCCGCGATCAGGCGGCGGCGTGCCCTCGACTGTCGCTCGATCGGTTCCACGCGCAGCGATGCTAGCCCGGCATTCGGCACTTCGGCGCAACCCACTTCATGTGCGAGTCGTTGTCGCTGGCTCGCGCATCACCCGAGCGCGCCCGAACAAGGCAGCACAGACCAGCGCACAGCTCCATGCGAACCAGTCTCCGTGTGCGGAATAGGCCGAGGGAAGGTCAACCAGCGCGACATCGCCGACCAGTACCTCGCGAGTGAACAAACCCGCGCGCTCGCGAATCACGCCGCGCGCATCGATGAAGGCACTGATGCCCGATCCGGCACTTCGGACCATCGGTACTCCGAACTGTGCAGCCTGTGCAGCCGCCAGCATCAGGTGTTGATGCGGCGCGGCCGAGTCGCCGAACCAGCCGTCGAAGGTGATGTTGACGAGCAGGCTTGCTCCCGCGTCCTGCGACGCGCGGATTCGGCTGGGAACGATCGCCTCATAACAGATCAAGAACGCGAAAGGAGCCTGCGCGCGATGGACAACGACGTCTTCGCCGGGTAGATAGCGGCCGAGACCACGGACGCGGCCGAGCACCGGAAGCGAGTCGCTCCAGGGCACGTACTCGCCCAGCGGAATCAGCGCAATCTTGTCGTAGCGCGGATGGATCCGACCCGTCGTGTCGATTCGAAATGCCGAGTTGAACGGGCGGCGCTGCTCGTCCCGGTGTCGGCCCGAGTATCCGGCTCCGGTCCAGATTTCGGCGTCGTTCACCCGTGCAAAGGCGAGCACTGCCGCATTGCCGGCGGCGCTGGGCACGGCCGACAACGCACTTTCCGCCCACACGAACACATCGATCGGAGCGTGGCCGTCGAGCGCCTGTTGCGAGAGATCCAGCAGATCTCGCGCGATCGCCGCGGCACCGCCGCGCTCCAGCAGCTCCCGGCGCGGTTCGCCATAGAGGTCGTTCTGGACGATTGCGACCCGAATCGAGTCGGCGCCGGCTTCGGCGCGCGCGACCGCTGCCATCCGTTGGCTCGACACCGCGAGCGCCCCTACTAGCGCAGCGATCAACGCGCAGACGTTGAGTGCCAACGCGGAGAAGGCGCGACGTTTGCGTGCTCGAACGAACTCGAGTCCCTGCAGCACGACCGCGTTGGCGAGAATCACCAGGAAGGTCCCGGCGGGCATTCCGAGCAGCGAGACGACGAGAAAGAGCGAAGAAACCTCGTACCACGCGACAGCCTGGTAGAACGGACTGACCTGCGGATTCAAGAACTCGCAGGCGGTGAACCAGGCCGCAGTCGCAATCGGCCACGCAGGCCCGGAAGCGCGCCGCAGCGGGCGAAAACCCCACGCAAATACGCCGAAGAAGAGCCCCGAGATTCCGGCGTAGAGCAGGTAGCCGAGCACGCCGACGGACAGCGGCAGATGAGAGAAGTTCACGACGGTCCGCGGGAGCCAGGGAAACAGCACGAGGTATATGACGAAGCCGCCGGCCCAACCGAGCAGGAACGCCCGGCGCCCGGTGACGTGATGGCTGAACACCCAGAGCGGCAACACGAACACGAAGGGATGCAGCCAGATCCAGCCGTACGCCGGCGAGATGAACATCGCGAGGCTCGCGGGAACCAGCACTGCTGCAACGATCAGCGCAGCGTTCGACCAGCTGCGACTCAGCGTTGCCGTGGTGGGATTGGGCATCCGCTGGCCACAATACCAGACAGACACGGAGACCTTCCGCCCAGGTCAGGCTGAGATCAAGGCGGGGTCGTCTGTGACCTCTTTGACCCGGTCTTCGGCGACGAAATCCTGCTCGATCTCAATGGAAACCGCACGGGACCGAGCAGATCACCGTTCAGTCGGGTAGCTCGGCGATTGCGATGACTTCGGCGCCGGGCAATACGCGCGC
>JAJDAM010000017.1 GCA_029261905.1 Deltaproteobacteria bacterium | reverse complement strand
GGTGAAGGCACCAGTCCCGATGACCAAGCGTAATCTGGAACGACTCAAGCGAATGATTGCAGACCAACTGGAACCGTTCGTCGATGGAGACGAAGCAGAAGAGTGAACGAGTTAGCCATACCTGGATTCGAGCGTGCCATTCGCGAGACCCACGGCTCCGAATCCGAGCTGATCGAGCGTGTTCGTGTTGACGAGCAGTTCGAGGGTGATCCGGTCTGGCAAGGTGAGGTGCTGGTGTTCCGGCTCCTTGACCATCCTGAAGCCGATCGCTGTTACTGCTGGGAGGTGGACGGCAGCGTGACGGCTGTGCTCGGTGTTGCTGGCGTGGACTCAGCGATTAAAGCCGTTCGGGCCTCGATACTGGCAGGGGGGGACATTTGACCCCGACGGAATCCGAGTGGGCCAACGACGACTTTCTCGACCGGTTGGATGCGAAGATCGCCAAGGCGATCGGGTGGACCGAGACTGAGAGCTACCGTCATATCTGGTGGGACCCCGTCAAGAACAAGCCATCCGGATACGACCGCGCTCATGGTGGTGCAAACTACTGGTGGAACCCCACTGGCGACATCAAGCAAGCCTTCTTCGCTGTTTATTTGGTTCGGAAGAGGCGTCGTCTTGCGTTCTCACTCACGGTTGACGAGACGGGAGAATGGAGGGCGACCTTCGATATTCGTCGCCCCGAGGGTCCACTTGGATGCGCAGATCGCGATCCGTTGCGCGCAATCTGCGGCGCGATCGGAGAGGTCGCAAACATCGAAGACCCGGAGCGGATATTCAAGCGAAGGCCATGAAAAAGCCCTCCGGGGAAGGCCAGTGCCTTCCTATTTGACATAATCTTTCTTATCGGACATTAAATATCGGAGATGAGGGCCGGCCAAACGAAGCCGGCTCGCTCCGGAGATCCTCGACTCGCCGGATCTACTCAGTCGCTCGGAGTTCCCTGAGGATCGAGCTGAGTTGCCCTGGGAGCTGCAACGTCGGCGCCTCGAGTTCGAGGCGTTCAGCCAGCGTCCTGGCCCGATCGTCTTCGCCCGCCGCTACGTAGCAGCGCGCGGCATCGGCCATCGCCCAGTATCGCAGCGGATGATCCTTGATCGCGCTCGCTGCCTCGTGAGCTTCGCCGGCCTCGATCCATTGGCCGACGTCTTCATGGGCTTGCGCGATTCGCTGGTAGACGATGGCTTCGAGCTTGGGATTGTCGGACAAGCCTGCGAGCGTCTCGCGCCAGATCTCGATCGAGCTCTCGATTTCGCCGCCAGCCTCGGACAGATTTCCCTGCTCGAGCCGAGCCAGCACCCCGGCGACGGTGCCGGGGTATTCCTCAGCGACCTGGCCAAATTTCTCCCGAAATTCGGTACGGATTTCAGCGGCGGCTGTTGGATTGGCCAGCTCCGGGACTTCGATGTCGCCGGGCCTTGCGCCCATCGCCTTGAGGTATTCGCTGCGCACTTTGTCCAGCGCGTCGGATCCGGCTTCGGCTTCCTGCGTCAGGCTCGAGATGTACACGCCGACACCGGCGGCACCCGCAAGCAACGCGACGAGCAGTACACCGACCAGGATGAGATTCTCTCCCACCCAAGCCGCACCTCGTTCGGCGAGTCCCTCGATCTCGGCGAGTGTCTCGGTTGCGCCATCTGATTTCGCTGCCACGTCACCCCTCTTTCAGTGCTTGTCTAAACCATTGCCTCAACGATTTGCATCCACGATCTGTCCCAACGATCGAGACACATTCGCTCGGCGAAACTCGTCCCGGTGCCTTCGGGACGATTGATGCGCTGACGGGCGCCGATTGTATCCGACAAACGGGCCGCATCGACCCCGATTCAGGCCATCATTTGGGTCGATCGCCTCACCGTCGGTTTTTCTGTTGGCCTTTCGTCGGGCGGCGCTTCGCGGCCGGCTTGGCTCTGGGCTTGGGGTTTCTCTTCGGGTTGCTCTTGGTTTTGGGATTGGCTCGGGCCTTGGGGCCGGCTTTGGTTTTGGTACCGGTTCGGGTCTTGGGACCGGTTCTGGTCTTGGCACCGGCACTGGTCTTGGCACCGGCTCTGGTCTTGGCACCGGCTCTCGTCTTGGGACCGGTTCTGGTTTTGGGATTGGGCTTGGCACTCGGATGGGCTTTGGCCCGGGTGCCCGACCTTACAGCGGGTTTTTTGCTCGCGCCTTTCGTCGCGGGTTCGGACTTCGCTTCGCGGCGCGAATCAGGCCGCGTCCGGCGATTGGGCCGCGACCTCTCGGCGGAATCGCCCTCGTCGTGAGCTGCCGCCTCCCCCTTGCTACGCGGCCGTAGATGAATTCGAATCGGCGTCCCTTCGAAGTCGAACGTTTCGCGCAACCGGTTTTCCAAAAAGCGCTTGTAGGCCGTGGTCACTGATTCGGGCTCGGTGCAGAACAACACGAACGTCGGCGGCGAGACGGCTACTTGTGTCGCGTAGAAGAACTTCAGCAGCCGCTTGCGCGGACCCATCTGGGCCATTGCCGGTTGGTGCCGATCCACGCAATCGCGCAACCAACGATTCAGTTCGGCGGTCGAAATCCGCCGCTGTGTCGCCGCCGCGAGGCCCTTGAGACGCGGCAATACCTTCACGAGTCCGGCGCCTGTCTTGGCGGATACTCGAAAGATCGGTGCATCGGCCATGAACCGCATACCGCGGGCCAGATCATCGAGAACCCGTTTCGAGACATCCGATCCCTCGATTTCCACGAGGTCCCATTTGTTGGCGAGAATGGCGGTCGCACAACCGCGCTCGCGCGCGAGATTCGCAATCGCGGCGTCTTGCGCCGAGAAGCCCTCGCCTGCATCGATCGCGATCAACGCTACATCCGCGCGTTCGAGCGCACGTACGGTCATCAACGCGCTACCGCGCTCGACGGTTCGGTTGCGCCGACCCGGTCGGCGCAGGCCGGCCGTATCGATCAACGTGAAGCGTTCGCCTTCGTGCTCGATCGCAGTGTCGACGCTGTCGCGCGTCGTGCCCGGTACGTCCGAGACGACGACCCGGTCGGAGCCCACCAGGCGATTGACCAGCGAACTCTTGCCGACATTGGGTCGCCCTACGATCGCGATCTTGATCCCCTGCCCTTCGGGCTGTTTCTGCTTTGGGGTTTCCGGGATCTGTTCGACGAGGTACTCGAGCGCATCCCAGGCACCGGTCGCGTGCTCGGCGGAAACGCCACGAATCGAATCGAACCCGAGTGAGTAGAACTCCGCCAGGCGGCCCTGCTGGTTCGGATTGTCGACCTTGTTCACGGCCAACAGCACCGGTTTCGATGTCTGTCGCAGCGTTCGGGCCAGCGACTCGTCCTCGGGTATCAGACCGGATTGACCGTCGACCACGAACAAGACCGCATCGGCCTCGCTGACCGCGGCCCAGGCCTGGTCCTGGACAGCGCTGTACAAGCCCGGGTCGGCTTCGCCATCCAGACCGGCCGTATCGACGATCAGGACCTGGCGACCCTCGACTTCGATTTCGGCCGCAATCCGGTCCCGCGTAATCCCAGGCTGATCCTCGACCAGTACCTGGCGGCGTCCGGCATATCGATTGAACAACGTCGACTTGCCGACATTCGGACGGCCGACGATCGCGACGATCGGCAAATGGGTGGGTGAGTACACGGGATGTCCGAAACCGCTCAAAAATCGAAGCGGGAGAAGCCTTGAAGGTAGACTGAAGGGTATGGGAGCGACCAGCCGCAGCAATCGCCGGAAACGCCTGTGATTTGCTTGACAATTGCCGCCCGCGCCCTTTAGGCTCGGACCGCATCTGGATCCGAAGCAGGACGCGATGAGCACCCGCAACGCGCGTGCCCCATTCGCGAGCTTACCGCGAAACACGCGCGACGAACTATACGTGACATCTGGAGATCTGGAGGAAAAGCTTTGAGCCTGTTGAATCGCTCCCGCCTGCGCCGATGGGTTGGCATCCCTTTGGCCATCCCTTTGGCACTGGGGCTCGCGCTTTCGGTCGCGTCGCCGGCCGCTGCATCACCGGAAACGCTGAAGCGGTCAGCCGGTAACATCATTTTTGCTCCCTTGGACATCGTCTTCGCGCCGGTCGTCGCGGGTCAGATCCTCTACACGAACATGCGCGAGATCGAAGACTCTCCGTGGGTCCGTATCGTGTATCCGATCCCGGGCTACGTCTGGCTGACCGGTGTCACCATCGGTGGCGGGATCATTCGCGAGGTCACGGGCTTGATCGAACTGCTGCCAGGCCTCGGGTTGTTGTTCCTCGAAGCCGACCTGGATCCACTGTACGCGCCTGTCGAGCGTGGCGAAGCTCTGGTGGACGTAGAAACGGCTGTCATCAACATCAAGTTCGGAATGAACTATACGGCTGCTCCGTACTGATTTAGCGGGGGTTTTCTAGTCCCGAAGCTCGGCGGATCCTTCGCGCGCCGCGGCACGGACTCCCAGGAACGATTCGATCTGCGCGAAGATCGGCTCGGTGTCCTCGGGCTTCACCCAGATCACGTCGGGCACTTTGCGCAGCCAGGTTCGTTGGCGACGCGCGAACCGTTTCGTGTCGCGCTGCATGACCTCGAGCGCGTGTGCGAGCGTATCGCGGCCATCGACCACCGCGGCCATGTGACGGTATCCAATCGATTGCAGCGGCCGTAGTTCGGGCCCGAGGCCGCGTTCTCGCAACGCGCGCGCCTCGCGCAGCAATCCCCCCTCGATCATCTGTCGGCAGCGTTCGTCGATTCGGGCATTGAGGGCCTCGCGGCCCGGGTCGATCGCAAAGTGGAGGCTCCGGAACGGGCGATCCTGGAAACCATGCGTGGCGCGTCGCGTCGATGCGAGATCGCCCTGCTCTCCGAGCTCCAGCGCGCGAATCACTCGGCGAGAGTCGTTGGGGTGGATCTTGGCGGCCGCGGCCGCGTCTGAAATCTGCAAGCGACGGTGGAGTCGCTCCGGGTCCTTGGCCGCAACCGCGCGCGCGTGTTCCGCCTCGAGCGCTTTGCGTAGGTCCGGGTCGGCTGGACCGGTATCGAGAAGTCCTTCGAGGAAGGCTCGAATGTAGAGCCCGGTCCCACCCGTCAGGATTACGATTTTCCCACGGGCAAAGATCTGGCGAGCGACTTCGCGGGCGTCGCGCTGGTACAGGCCGGCATTGTATTCCGCGTCCGGGGCGACCACGTCGAGCATGTGGTGCGGAACGCGTGCGCGCTGCGCGAGCGAAGGCTTCGCCGTTCCGATGTCGAGACTGCGGTAGATCTGCATCGAGTCGGC
>JAJDAM010000016.1 GCA_029261905.1 Deltaproteobacteria bacterium | reverse complement strand
GGGTCCTGCAGCGCGATCTCCAGTGCGACCCGCGCGCCCATCGACATGCCGAGCAGGATCGGAGCCGTGTCCAGTGAGCGCACGAGTTCGAGCACTGGTTCGGCGAGGCGCGCGGGAGTCAGCGCCCCGTCGGGCGCCGGTGTGCGCCCGAAGCCCGGCAGATCGATCGCGAGAGTGCGGATCCCCTGCGAAGCCAACTGATCTCCCAGCCCGTAGAACGTGCTGGATTCGAGCGCCAGCGGATGCAGCGCCAACAGGGGCTGGCCGGACCCAAATTCCTCGTATTCAAGCGTTCCGAACACCGGCATGACATCACTTGCCGATGCACAGCGCGTGCCGGGCGGCTACGCCGCACCGCCCCGTTTTCGAGCCAGCGTGTGACGGTTTTACCCAGTGGTGCGAGGTTTTGCCACGCCGAGGTGACGGAATTTCCGCGAGCGATCGTACCCGCATCGGCCGGAATCTTGCAGACTGAGTTCTCATGGAAAGAATGCGCGGAGCGGACGCCTATTTCCTGCGCGAGGAGTCGCGCACGCGGCACATGCACACGCTGAAGATCGTCGTGGTGGATCCTTCCGGCTCGAATGAGAAGCTCCGCTTCGAGCGGGTGCTCTACGGCGCGGCGCGAATGATGCCTCACCTCAACGCGTTCCGGCTGCGCCCGGTGCGGATGCCGCTCGGAGACATGGCCTGGCTCGATGCGCCGCAGATCGACCCGGAATACCACTTCTGCCACGAGATCCTCCCTGCCGGCGCGCAAGACGACGCACTCGATGAGTTGGCCAGCCGGATCGCGAGCGAGCCACTCGACAAGACACGTCCGCTTTGGCGGGTGTACTTCGTCGAGGGACTGCCGGAAGGTCATGTCGCCTACATCAGCAAGATCCACCACGCCGTGGCCGACGGTCTGGCCAGCGCGGAGTTGATCTCCAGGATGTTCCAGACGACACCGAATTCGATCGGCCTGCTGCCACCTCCCATCGAACCCAACGAGCCGGTGCCGCCGTGGCGCCGACTGCTGGCCAGCTCGCTGCGTCCGGAACTCGCCCGACAGCGAGATCTGCCAGATCTGTTGTGGCGCTCGATACGGGCAAGCTTCATCGGCATGCGTTTGCGACGCGAACGCCGCGGCAAACCCGCCGTTGCCTTCGCCGGACCGATGACGCGCTTCAACCTTCCGCTCACCCCGAACCGGATCTTCCGCCACGTGACCCTGCCGTTACACAGCCTGCAGACGGTGAAGAATGCCTTCGGTACAACGCTGAACGACGTGTTCCTGACCCTCGTCGGCGGAGCGATTCACCGCTACCTCGCGATTCACGATGAGCTTCCCGGCGTGCCTACGACCGCGGCCGTACCGGTGTCCGTTCGGACACGGGACGAAGACCCCACGTTGGGAAATGCGGTTGCGCAGTGGTTCGCGTCCACCGGCAGCCACCTCGCGGACCCGGTCGAGCGGCTGCGGCACGTCTCCGAGAGCACCCGCATTGCGCGCGAGCTATTCGCTGCGCGCGACAACCGGTTACCGGTGGACTGGCTCGAGTTCTGGCGGTTGCGATGGCTCTACCTCGGATTGTTCCAGCGGCTCGCTGCTTCAGTGCTGCGCCGCCCGAGTTTCACGGTGATCGTCTCCAACGTGCGCGGCCCCCATCAGCCGCTGTTCAGCGACGGCGCGCGTGTCGTCGAGTTGCGATCGATGGGACCGCTGGCGCTCCAGCAGGGGCTCAACTTCACCGCGTGGAGCTACATGGACAATTTCACAGTCGGCCTGCACGCTTGCCGCGAGCACGTGCCCGACCTGGGGCGCCTTGCCGACGCGATGCGAGACGAACTCGATGCGCTCGTCGACGCTACGACGTCGCGCGTGAGTCGCGCGTCGTGATGTTCGACGCAATGAAGCGACTGATGCGCTCGGGCCAGCTGCGGATGTCGTCGCCTGACTCGGCGACCTGCAGCTCGGCGTTGGGCAGCAGCTCAGCCAGGCGCTCCGCGGTGGAGATCGGATGAGTCGGATCACCACGCCAGGCCAGTACGAGCGCCGGGATGTCGAGCTTGCGCAACGCGTGGGGCTGCGGCAGGTCCGACTCTGCGGCGCCCCGCAGCGCGGCCGCAACGGCACGCGGGTCGGCACGGCCCAACTCCTTCATGATCGAGCGCTGCATGCGGGCCAGTCTCGCATCTCGCACCGCAAGCGAGGCGAGCTGACCAATGCAGCGAAACGGCGTCAGGCCAACCCGGTCGACCATCTCTGCGCCGAAGCGGTAGATACGCGCTTGGCGGGGTCGCGTGTCCCACGCGGTAGGCGGCCCAACCAGCACCAACGCGCGCGTCTGCTCGGGCGAGGCGACCGCAGCGTGAAGAGACGTCGCACAACCCATCGAGACACCCCCCAATACCGGCGGTTCGTCACAGATCGAATCGATCAACGCGCGAAGATCGCGCGCCAACTCGCGCCAGTGGTAGCCACGCGGATCGAGCGTAGCCTCACTTCTTCCGTGACCCCGCGCGTCGTAGCGCACCAACCGAACACTTTGCTCGAGTTCTCGCCACTCGAACAGACCGCCGGTGTCCTCCTGGTCCATGCTTCCCATCAGACCGTGGCCCCAGAAAAAGGGCTGCCCTGTGCCCGTCTCGCGTGTGGCCAGTTCGACGTCGCGGACCTTCATTGGGGAAACGGTAGCGCGTGATGACCGGGGGATTCACACGGCTCGTTCGTTCGGCGCGTTGGCTGGTGCCGCTGGCATTCTGGGGACCCGGTTCGAAGCGCACGACAGCAGACCTGATCGAGCGCCGTGTCGCCCAACAACCCGACGCTGTCTTCGTGCGTTTTGAAGGTCGGGAGGTGCGCTACCGCGCATACAACGAGGCGGCGAACCGGGTCGCGCATTGGGGACACACGCAAAATCTTCGCGAAGGCGACGTTGTCGCACTTCTGATGCACAACCGCCCCGAATACCTCGAGGTTTGGACCGGGCTTGCGAAACTCGGCGTGACGACTGCGCTGATCAACACCCAGCTTTCGGGCGATGCGCTTGCGCACGCGCTGCGTGTCTCCGGCGCCGATCATCTGGTGTTGGGCGCGGAATGCATTCCCTCATGGGAATCGCTGCCCATGGAGTTGACCGAGACCCTCGTCGCGCATGTTCTATCCGACCCGGCTTCGCCTCCGCCCACACAGACTTCGGCGCTTCGATCGCTCGACGAGGAACTGGCGAAACAACCCGCCGACAACCCGCCGCGAACGCTGCGTGAAGGAGTGCGCGGCGGAGACCCGCTGTTCTACATCTACACGTCGGGAACGACCGGGCTGCCAAAGGCCGCGCGCTTCAGTCACGCGCGCTTCGCGGGCGGCGGCACCTATGCGCTGCTTGGTGGTTTCGACCGCGGCGACACGTTCTACTGTCCGTTACCGCTCTACCACACGGTTGGAGGGGTCATGTGCGTCAACGCGGTCCTTCGAGCCGGCGGGACACTCGCGCTTGCGCGGCGCTTCAGTGCAAAACACTTCTGGAAGGATGTCGTAGAGATGAACGCGACCGCGTTCCAATACGTCGGCGAACTGTGTCGCTACCTGCTGTCGCAGCCCGAGACGGAACTCGAGCGCGCGCACTCGATCCGCTTGTGCGTCGGCAATGGACTACGGCCCGATATCTGGGAGCCCTTTCGCAACCGCTTCCGCATCCCCCACATCGTGGAATTCTACGGAGCCACCGAAGCCAACGTGTCGCTGGTGAACCTCGAAGATCGTGTCGGCTCGATCGGTCGACCCGCACCCGGCATGAAGGTCGCGCTGGTCCGCTACGACACCGCGCGCGATGAACTGGAACGAGACGACGAAGGCCACCTGGTGCACTGCAAAGATGGAGAAGTGGGCGAACTGCTCGGCCGCATCTCGGAAGGTCGCACCGCGGCCGGGCGCTTCGAGGGTTACACATCGAAGGAAGAGAGCGAGAAGAGGATCTTGCGCGGTGCCTTCGCTGCAGGAGACGCCTGGTTCCGCAGCGGCGACCTGATGCGCCGCGACGCCGACAATCACTACTACTTCGCAGACCGGCTCGGCGACACGTTCCGCTGGAAGGGCGAGAATGTATCCACCCAGGAGGTCGCCGATGCACTGGATGCGTTTCCCCCGGTGGAACTCTCGGCCGTGTACGGCGTCGAGGTGCCTGGCGCCGATGGGCGCGCTGGAATGGCCGCTGTCACGCTCCACCCGGCGAGCGAACTAGACGGCGGCGCGCTGTTCGACCACCTCGCCGACGCCCTGCCCTCCTACGCGCTACCGGCTTTTGTACGCGTGCTGCCGAAGCTCGATCTCACAACCACATTCAAGATCCGCAAGACTGCGCTTCGACAGCAGGGCTTCGATCCCGCGAAGACAGGTGGCGACACCGTTTTGTATCGCGACGATGCCAAACGAAGCTATTTTCTTCTCACCCCGGCTATCCATGCATTGGTCGCGGAGGGTCGAGTTCGCTTGTAGATCCGATATGGAATCTGGGTGGCTAGATGTTCCGCGACGAAACTCGACATCAGATCCGACGCAATTG
>JAJDAM010000015.1 GCA_029261905.1 Deltaproteobacteria bacterium | reverse complement strand
CAGCAACATCGCCATCGAATCGACGAGTTGGTGGCTGAGTTTGACATCCGGGTATTCGCTCGCGATTTCGTCGACGACCGCAACCCACAGCTGTGACACCTCGAGCACGTTGGCCTTGTGGACGTGGCACAGCTCTTTGCGTCGACCTCGAGCGGCTTCGAACGCGACCCGCGCGATGCGAGCGATCTCGGATTCGTCGTACACCATCGTGTTGAACGCACGGCGCTGGCCGTCCACGACGGTCTGGCCGCGGGGCTCTCCGAAATAGATGCCTCCGGTCAGTTCGCGGACGACGAGCAGGTCGATGCCATCGACGATTTCGGGCCGCAGAGAGGACGCCGAGACCAACGCTGGGAACACGTTCGCCGGTCGCAGGTTCGCGAACAGCTGCAGTTCCTTTCGAATGCGCAGCAATCCGCTCTCGGCCCGCTGGCCGACGGGAAGCGCATCCCACTTCGGCCCCCCCACGGCACCCAACAACACGGCGCGGCAGGATTTCGCGCGCTCGATCGTGGCGTCAGTGATCGGTGTACCGTGGGCGTCGATCGATGCGCCGCCGATCAGATCGTGCTCGAACGCGAGATCGAGTTCGAATTTCTTCGCGCAGCTCTCGAGCACACGGGCGGCCTGCTCGGTGACCTCGGGGCCGATCCCGTCGCCGGGCAGCAGCAAGATGCGATTCATCGTCTTCCTTTCTAGAAGTTCTCATGGGTGTTCTTGCGGGAGATGTTCGCTCGGTTCTCGGCTCTTGGTTCTCGGCTCTTGGTTCTCGGCCCAGCCGCGGCGTCGAACGGCAAATGGCGCTCAACCTTCGTACGGTTGGGCGGGCTCGTCGAGCAGTTCCAATTTGCGGCCGGTGCGTCGGCGCCACAGCCAGCCGATCGGTCCGGATAGCACATACGCGAGTGCGATCACGAAGAACGTGACCCCCGGCTCCACGATGATCAGCGCGATCGCGAAGACCACGAACACCAGCGCGCCGTAGGAGTGCCGCAGATCGAGTTCCTTGAAGCTGCGGTACGGAATCGCGCTCACCATCAGCAACCCCAGCACGGCCGTGCTGCCGGCAATGAATGCCTCCGGCACGTCGACTTCGAAACCGGAGTCGCGCAGCAGGCTGACGAACCACTGGCTCGACGCGATCATGCCGGCCCCCATCGGGCTCGGCAGTCCCTCGAAGCGCCCCTTGTAGCGACCCGGGGCTACGTTGAAGCGCGCCAGACGCAACGACGCGCATGCGGTGTACAAGAACGCCATCACCCAGCCCCAGCGCCCGAGAACCTGCAGGTTGCCCGCGCTGAAGGCGAGCATGGCCGGCGCCACGGCAAACGAGACCGTGTCGGCGATCGAGTCGTACTCGACCCCGAAGCGGCTGGTCGATTTGGTCATGCGCGCCAGGCGCCCATCGAACGCGTCGCAGAAGCCCGCCAGAACGATGCCGAGAGCGGCGAGATCGGGCTTGTTGTTGAAGGCCTGAACGATCGCATAGAAGCCGAAGAACAAGCCGGCCGTGGTCACGATGTGGGGCAACAGAAACAGGCCGCGAAGCGGTTCGCCGCGCTGTCGGCGGCGCCGCCGCCGGTCGCGCCGCCGGCTACTCCCGGTCGCGCCGCTCGGCCCTTGGGGGATCGATTGTCCGTCCGAAGGAGGATCGACAGGTGTCATGCTTCTTCCCCTGCTGATGCGTCGGGCGGAGCCGCCAGTAGGGCCAGAATCGTGCTGCCCCCGCGCATTTTCTGGCGTGGTTTCACTTTGGGCTCCGCATCGAGCGGCAAGATCACATCGGTTCTCGAGCCGAACCGGATCAATCCGTAGCGCTCGCCGCGGTTCACCCACTCGCCAATTTGCGGGTGGCAGACGATGCGTCGCGCGATCAATCCGGTGATCTGCACCACCTGGAAGCGTATCCCACTGGCGGTCTCCAGGGTCATCGCACATCGAACGTTTTCGGTCTCGGCGCGGCGGTTGAATGCCGCCAGGAACAGGCTTCCCGAGCGCTCGATCGCCACCACGCGGCCGCCGAGCGGGCTGCGGTTGACGTGCACGTTGAACACCGACAGGAAGATCCCGATCCGCAATGCGCGACTGCCGTCTGGCAGCTCGATCTCGCCGACCTCGATCACACGTCCATCCGCGGGGGCAACGACCGTGTTGTCGTCACCGGGGATCTCACGGGGCGGATTGCGGAAGAAGCACGCGACGAACACGGTCGCACCCATCAGCACGAAACCGGGCCACGTCCAGCCGAGCAGGCCACACAAACCCGCCAGCGCGAGCGGTGCGATACCCAGCGTGAACGCATCGCGAACGATGAATTCGGTCGGCCGTTCCGCGAAGATCGGCTCCGCGGGCGTAGGATCTGCTTCGCCCATGTTGGATTCGCCCCTCTGTGCAGCCGGTCCGCTGCGGTTGGGTCAGGCTCCTGCTTCGCGAGGGTCAGTTCTTCGCGATCGTCAATTCTTCGAGCGGTCGACCAGGCGCTGCTCTTTCAACCACGGCATCAGGTTGCGCAGCCGGGCGCCCACTTCTTCCATCGGATGCTCCTCGCCCTGCCTGCGCAGTGCGCGGAACTGAACGCCTCCCGAGCGGTTTTCGAGAATGAACTCTTTCGCGAACGCACCCGTTTGGATCTCTTTGAGAATTTCTTTCATGCGCGCCTTGGTGTCGGCGTCGACGACACGCGGCCCGCGCGTGACATCGCCGTACTCTGCGGTGTTCGAGACCGAGTAACGCATGTTTGCGACGCCGCCTTCGTAGATCAGGTCGACGATCAGTTTCACTTCGTGAATCGTCTCGAAGTACGCCATCTCGGGCGAGTAGCCGGCTTCGACCAGCGTCTCGTAGCCCGCTTGCATCAGTGCAGTCAGGCCGCCGCACAGAACCGCCTGCTCGCCGAACAGGTCTGTTTCGGTCTCTTCTCGAAAGTTCGTTTCGATGATCCCGGCGCGGCCACCGCCGATCCCCTTGGCGTACGCCAGTGCGATCTGCTTGGTGTCACCGGTCGGGTCCGCGTGGACCGCGATCAGCGAAGGCACACCACGGCCCTGCTCGTAGTTCGAGCGAACCGTATGCCCGGGGCCTTTCGGTGCGACCATGAACACGTTGATGTCATCGGCGGGCTGGATCGCGCCGAAATGAATATTGAAGCCGTGGGCGACGGCCAGGTAGTTGCCCGGTTGGAGATTCGGCTCGATGTCTTCGGTGAAGATCTGTGCGGCCGTCTCGTCGGGCAACGTCAGCATTGCGATATCGGCTTCGCGGGCGGCATCGGCCGCAGTCGCGACGCGCAGCCCGGCCGACTCGGCTTTCGCCCACGACGGCGAATCCTTCCGCAAGCCGACGACGACGTTCACGCCCGAGGCCTGCGGGTTCTGGGCATGGGCGTGCCCCTGGCTTCCGTACCCGATGACCGCGACGATCTTGCCGTCGAGACGGCCGAGATCGGCATCCTTGTCGTAGTAGATGTTCAGGGCCATGGGTTCACGCTCTCCTTGCTCTGGGAAAAAGTTGGATGTCTGTAGGTAGCAGCGCCTTGGGTGGCAGTGCTCGGCTTGGCGGTAAAACGCGGTCTTTCTGTTGTGGGTACAGCGTAGATCGTGGAATCCGTGCGTGGAATCGGTTCGTGGAATCCGTTCGTGGAATCCGTTCATGAAATGAAGAGGTACGTGGGCAAGCGGACGCGGGATCACCAGATGCGCGCGAGGCTGCGAGGCCTCCAGGCCCAGGACATTGCGAAATTACGCAATGATTTCAGGCGTGTCAAAGACGTCAGGAAGCTTCGAACCGCTGCCCCGTCCGCTTCACCTCCGCCTCGGCTCGCCGCACGTAGCGTGGCACCAGATCCTCCGCCGCGCTGCCCTGCCCGCGCGCGAGGATTCGGGCCCCGAGTCTTCCGACGGATGCGGCCGAAGGGTCGCCCTCTGGCGACTCCGGCCAGCGCACCGCGCCGAGATTCTCGGCCAATGCGTTCCCAGCGACCGCGATGCCGTCGCCC
>JAJDAM010000014.1 GCA_029261905.1 Deltaproteobacteria bacterium | reverse complement strand
GGTCGACCGGCGACGGAATTCACGATCCAAGCCGAAAGCGGTTCGATTGGGAGCCGGGGAATCCCCGGTGAGGAGCCGTTCCAGGCTGGCGGCCGCCCCACCGACTGGCTCGGGGGGACCTTCGCCGCCGTCGCCGCGTTGGCGGCGATCGATCGAGCCAGAGAGACCGGAGTCGGAGAACGCATCGATTTCTCGCTGCTCGAAGTGATGACCTATGGCTCGAGCAACTTTCTCGATCTCACGTTTCGGTTGCTCGGTGTCGAGAATCCGACCGGTTCGATCCAATCGGCCGAAACCCCATCGATCGAGCCGACCCTCGATGGCTTCGTCGGGTTCTGCACCAATACCGCACAGCAGTTCTCAGATTTCCTGCTGCTGATCGGGCGCGAAGACCTGCGCGACGACGAGGCGCTGTTCAAAGTCGGTGGTCGCGCTGCGCGATTCGCGGAATGGAACGCAATCGTTCACCGCTACACGCGGACGCACACGACCGAACAGATCGTAGAGGCCGCTTCGCTGCTCCGACTCCCGGTGGCACCGGTCAACAACGGCGACACGGTTCGAAGCCACGAACAACTGGTCGCCCGAGGCGCCTTCGTACCCGAGCCCGACGGCCCTGCCCTGCATCCGATTCGTCCGTATCGCATCGATGGCCAGCGGCCCGCCCAGCGACAGCCCGCCCCCAAGCTCGATGCCGACGCAGAAACGATCGAACCCCGCGAGCGCCCGACCACCGGGCGGTCGACTTCACGCGAGCTTCCGCTCGCCGGGATCCGCGTATTGGATCTCACGGCCTGGTGGGCCGGCCCTTCCGCCACTCACATGCTCGCGTGCCTTGGCGCCGACGTGATCCACATCGAGTCGATTCAGCGGATCGATGGGATGCGCACGACCGGGGGGATTCTCGCTGGCTCGCTCGACGAATGGTGGGAAGGCAGTGCGTTTTTCTTGTCTGCCAATACGAACAAGCGCGGATTGACCCTCGACCTGACCGAGGAGCGGGGCGTTCGCATCCTGGAACGGCTGATCGCTGGCGCAGATGCAGTCGTCGAAAATTTCACGCCGCGGGTGCTCGACAACTTCGGCATGAGTTGGGACCGCATCCGAGCGGCCAATCCGCAGACGATCTTCGTCCGGATGCCCGCGTTCGGGCTCGACGGACCTTGGCGCGACAACACCGGTTTCGCTCAGACGATGGAGCAGATGACGGGACTCGCCTGGGTGACGGGCCACGTCGACGACCAGCCGCGCATCCAGCGCGGACCTTGCGACCCGCTGGCCGGCATGCACGGCGCGTTCGCGTTTCTGGTGGCACTGGCCGAACGGCGCAGTCTGGGACGCGGTGTCCACGTCGAAGTCGCGATGGTCGAGGGCGCGTTGAATGCGGCCGCCGAGCAGTTGATCGAGTTCACCGCGTACGGTCATTTGCTGCAGCGCGAAGGCAATCGGTCTCCCTATGCCGCTCCCCAGGGGTTGTATGCGTGCCGCGGAAGTGAGCCGGGTGCAGAGCTATGGTTGGCGCTGTCGATCGAACACGACACGCAGTGGATGGCGTTGCGAGAGCTACTCGGGCAGCCCGCCTGGTCCGATTCACTCGATTCACTGCGGGCACGACGTGCCGCACACGACCGGATCGACACCGAACTTCGACCGTGGTTCGAACTCCGTGATCGGGACGAAACCGTCGATCGGCTGATCGATGCAGGCGTTCCCGCGGCCGCCGTTCGCGACCCCCGCACCACCAGTGAAAACCCACAGCACATCGCGCGGCGCTTCTATGAGTCGCTCGACCACCCGATCGTCGGCAAGCATCCGATCCCCACGCTGCCTTTCCGATACGGCAGCGTGGATCATTGGCTTCGCAGCGCCGCGCCGACGCTCGGCCAACACAATCGTGAGATTCTGACCGACCTCGGACTCGACGAGGCCGAAATTCGAGCCCTCGAAGCGGACGGCATCATCGGTGTTCGTCCTGAGGGCAAGTAGTCCATCGGTCGGCGAACTTCTGAGAATTTTTCCGATCGGTGCATGCCGATCGGTGCGTGAAGGGAGAACTCGTGAGTGCTGAACAAATGACGACCGGGTCTGCGGGCGCGTTGCGCCCGTTCGATCAGATTCCGCGTATGCCGCTGACTCGGATGCTCAAGACGGTGATGGCGTCGGGGGGCGGACGCACGAACATGAGCGACAGCCTCAACACGCAGTACCGGGAGTTCGGCCCGGTGGTTCGACAGGTGGGTGGGCCGTTCAAGTTCCTGAATCTGTTCGGCCCGGATGCAAACCGACTGGTTCTTCTCGACCGCGACGGACTCTTTTCCGCCCAGCGCCCCTGGACCCAGATCATGGGGAAGATTTTTCCCAACGGATTGCTCTTGAAAGACGGTTCCGACCACAAGCACCACCGCCGACTGATCCACGAGGCATTCAAGCGACCCGTACTTCGCGAATACGTCGAGAAGATGAACCCGACCGTCGCACGCGGTGTATCCGATTGGGGCGATCGACCGGGGCCGTTGCTGGCCTTTTCGGCGTTCAAACAGCTGACCCTCAACCTCGCAGCCACCATTTTCGTGGGCACTGAGCTGGAAGGGGAAGCACGGAACGGATCCGATGATTCAATGCTGCAGATGAACGCGGCGTTCGAAGACATGGTGGCCGCATCGATGTCGCGCGTGCGCCTGCGAATCCCGGGACTCGAGTTCTACCGGGGATTGAAGGGGCGCGAATTCATGGTCGACTTCTTGCGCGAACGGCTCGCCGAGAAACGCGCCGGGGACGGGCAAGACATGTTCAGTCGCTTGAGCCGAGCGCGAACCGCGGAAGGCGATCGGCTCGCGGACCAGGAAACCATCGACCACATGGTGTTCGTGATGATGGCAGCCCATGACACCACCACGAGCACACTGACCTCTCTCGTATACGAACTCGCGAAGAACCCCGATTGGCAGCAGCGCATCCGCGAGGCGAGCGTTGCGCTCGGCACGCCGAATCCGGATTTCGACCAACTCGACGAGCTTCGCGACCTGACGCACGCAATGTATGAGACGATTCGACTGTATCCGCCGCTTCCGGTCATCCCCCGCATCGCTACACGCGAGTTCGAGTTCGAGGGCTATCGCATTCCTGCCGGTGCCATGTGCGTCGTAGCGCCGATCCACACGCACCGAATGGAGCAATGGTGGTCATCGCCGAATGCCTTCGATCCGGACCGCTTCAGCCCAGAACGCGCCGAACACGAGCGCCATACCCACTCGTGGATTCCATTCGGAGGCGGACCGCATATGTGTATCGGAAAGCGCTTTGCCGAGAGTCAGGTGCGGCTCATCATTCATCACCTGGTGCTGCGCTACCGATGGACGGTTCCCACTGGATATCGAATGCCGGTACAGGAGGCTCCCATCTCGAAGCCTCGCGACGGCTTGCCGATTACGCTCGAGGCGATTCGATAGACGCAAGTCGGCGGCAGTCCGCGCGCATCTCCAAGTCGCGCCTGGCCTGTGTACCAGGAGCCGAGAGCCGAGAGCCGAGAGCAGCAGAGGGTGAATCCCCTCGGGGCCGCCGCCACCACGACACAAAAGTTGTGTGGCGACGAATCGACGGGTGTACGATGAGTGCATGAAGACCGTCAAAGATGTCCTCAACGTCAAGGGCTACCAGCTGCATACCGTCCACCCCGACGCCACGGTATTCGAAGCGCTGCAACGGATGGCGCAGGAAGAAATCGGCTCGCTGGTCGTCGTCAACAATGGGGACCTCGTGGGAATTGTCTCGGAGCGCGACTATTCCCGAAAGGTGGTCTTGAAGGGCCGAATCTCGAAAGACACACCCGTGAGTGACATCATGACCCGAGAGGTCGTTTGTGTCACCAACGAGGCGTTGGTCGATTTCTGTATGTCGGTGATGACCGAAAGGCGCGTGCGCCACCTCGTCGTCCGAAATGAAACGCGATTGGAGGGCGTGATCTCCATTGGCGACATCGTGAAGGCGGTCATCGAGGAGCAGCAGTTCACCATCGAGCAACTCGAGCGATACATCTCGAGCTGATCTCGCGCCACAGCGCAGACGCTGGCCAGAGTCGCTGACAGCGGGTGGGTGAGGATTCGCTCCAGTGGGTATAGTGGCCGCTGGCGTGGAATTCTGGACCGTAGGCAGCGCAGCAATCGTATCGGCCGGCTTGGCTTCCGCGCTGGTTCTCGGTTGGATCCGATTGGATTGGCCCGGCTGGCTTCTCGTCTGCATTGGGTGCCTTCCGGTCGCGTTGCTGGCGCTGCTGCCCGACCACCGACTGATCTCCTTTCACGGTTTTCTGCACTCGGGCATCGCCTACCGGATTCTTGCCAGTGGGGTTCCTCCTTTCGACCCGCTGTTCGCCGAAACGCCCCTGCTCTACCCGTGGGCCCACCACGCGATCGTCGCAGGTTTCGCCGATGCGACAGGCGTATCACCCGCGAGTGTTTTCGTAGGGGTCAATCTCGCGGCGCTCGCCGGTACGCTGGTGACCGTCCATGCGATTTGCATTTCGCTCTTTCGAGATCGTGCGACCGCGATCTTCGGTTCCGCGCTGGCGCTCTACGGCCTCGCTGCGCTTCCGGTCGCGGCGGTGCTCGGGTCGTTCCCGTCGCTCGAACTGGAATCGCGACTGATCCCGATCCAGAAGTATGCGAGCACCAACAGCAACGCGCTGGGTTTCCTGTTCTACGCGTTGGGTCTTCTCGCGCTGATTCGTCTGGCAGACCGACTCGACAAGCCCGGGACCGGCTCGATGCTGGGGTTGTTCGGCGCAGTACTCGCGGCCGCGATCTTCTATCCGCTCTCGTGGGCACCTCTCACGGGCGTTGCGTTGGTCTGGTCGGCGTTGTGCGCGCACCTCTGGAACGCGAGGCGCGCCGCGATATCGACCGTCGCCATCGTCGCTGCCGCGAGCCTGGTCGCGCTTCCCTACCTGATGTCCGTGCAATTCGGAAAGAGCGCAATCGCGACGCTGGGTCTCGACCTCTCGATCGCACACGGGATGCGAAATGGCGCGAACCTGCTGCTCGTGGCATTCGGCTGGGCGGTGCTGCTGGCCTTCGGCCTCGCC
>JAJDAM010000013.1 GCA_029261905.1 Deltaproteobacteria bacterium | reverse complement strand
GTTCGGTGAGACGTTCTCCGACAACAACAGCAACAAGGCTCTGGGTGGGAGACTCGGGATCCTTCCGCTGCCGTTGCTCGAACTCGGCGGCTCCTACATGCGCGGCAAGTTCGACGATTCCGATGATCTTGATTTTCGCATGTTCGGCTTCGACGCCAGCTACAAGATCGGGCCTTTCGACTTCCGCGGCGAATACATCAACCTCGAGTTCGATCGCGAGAGCGGGGGCGAAGAACGGCTCGAAGGCTTCTATGCGCAAGGGGCGATGAAGCTGCGGGACGCTCTCGGTAACTTCGATCTGGCCGGCGGCAGCCTTTTCGATCGGACCGAACTGGTGCTTCGCTACGGCCAGGTCGAAAACGGGATCGAATACGGAGAGTGGACACCAGGGATCGTGTACTGGATCCGCCCCTCTGTCCCGATCAAGCTGGCCTATTCGCTTCGGACTGGTGATCGCAACGACGATGTGTTTCAGGTCCAGTTTGCCTTCGGCTTCTGAGGGGATTCGTCATGAGATTGCGGCATATACTCAGCATCGTGATCGCTCTAACGAGTGGTTGCGCGGCGTCGAGCGGCACGCCGCCAGCCGAAATCGACGGCGCGATAGTCTACGCGAACAACTGCAACCGCTGTCACGAGTTTCGATCTCCCACAGAGTTCGACGGCCCGCAGTGGTCGATCATCACGACCCACATGCGTGTCGTCGGCGGAATTCCCGCCGATGAATCCCGCGCGGTCTACGAGTATCTGAAGTCGCAGCACCATCCCCCGTATCTCGCTGCAAATCTTGGTCTTGCGCGCCCGACCACGGCCGACCCGGCCCACGGTAAGACATTGGTTCGCGAACGCGGTTGCGCGGGCTGCCACGTCGTCGAAGGAAGGGGGGGTACGATGGGGCCACCGCTCGACGGAATTTCGGGTCGCCGTTCCGAAGCATTCGTGCTGCAGCAACTGCGCGATCCGAAGGCGAACGATCCCGCGAGTCTGATGCCGGTATTGGGCCTGGCACCAATGGAAATCGAGGCGATCTGGAGTTACCTACAGAGTCTCGATGGTACCGACGGAAATTGACGGCTCGCCGGGCTACCGAGCCACCCGGTTCCCCTAACATCCGAAAGCCTCGCCTAGCCTCCCGGCATCCGGAGAAGTCTCTCCATGGATGCGACGAGTCTACGAAGCTCCGCGAGTTCTCGCTGAATGGACGCTGGATTGCTTGTATGGCTTGCTTTGACGACGCGAGCACCGCGTTCGTCGATCGCTGACGCGGCCGCCACAGCGCCGTCCCGCCCCGGCGCGACGATTTGCCGTGCGCCCCGCTTCAGCTCCAGCAACAGCTCTGGCAGGCGCTCGGCGCGTTCGCGGACTTCGACTGTCCGCCCTGCTTCGATCGCCCGTTCCATTGCCTTTGCGTTCGTCGCTAGCACAATGAGGGTGAATGCTGGGGACCTCGTGGAATCAGACGCGACTTCAGCCGGCTCTCTAGTCGGCTCTCTTCCATTGATGGTGGTCCCGAACTGGCGCTCCGACCCGTGGCCCCAAGCAGCGGGGCTCATGGCCAGCGAAGCGAAGAGGACAACGAGTCGCATCATCGTCATGCGTGGAATCTACCGAGGATTTCGTTTTTGGAAAGGAAGAAAAGGCGTGCGCAATCCCACAGAAGCACGGATCCATCTGCCGCCGCGAGATCGAATGGAACCCAGTCACGCATCCAGCTGTCTAAAGCTCGAGAGCCGGGGCGCCGATTGCGTTCGGGACCCATCGGGCCCACACTGGACTCGGGAGATCCGGAAACTGGTTATGCGCATTGGTGTCCTGACATTGAGCGTTTTCGTGGCAGCCTGGTTGGTGCCGGGCTCGGGATCGCTGTGTCGATCCGAAGCGGTCGGACACGAATCCGAGCAGCACGGCCATTCGGCCGAATCGCATACACACGCCCAGCCGGGCTCCCACCACGAACACACTCACCACAGCTCCGATGAGACGCATTCCGGTTCGACTCAGGGCCCTTCTTCGCACTCACACGAATCCGAATGCTGCGATACCGCTTCAGACCTACCCGCTTTGCGGGCGGTGACCGCGTCCCAGCAGTCGCGACTCGAGATTCCCCCCGTCAGGGCTTGGTCGGCCATCGCCGCTGTCGAAGCGACGCCACCGTTGGCAACCACTCTGCTTCTGCGGCGTCTACAGCCACCAGTCCTCCCATACGAGCGAACTCACCGACCTCTCTTGATTTGATCACTCCAGGTTCGGCGCCCAAGAAGGGCGTCTCCCGGCCATGCCGGGGTTTCTTTCGAACCTGGAGGCGTTATGCGATCGAGATACCGTGTTGCCTTGTTGGCAGCCCTGACGTTCGCGATTTTAGATCCCGCGAAGTCCCAGACATCATCCCATCCTTTCACCGCTGACGAAACCGTGCAGGAGGCCCTGGCTGCAAACCGGGATCTCCAGGCCGCGCGCTTGTCGATCGAAGTGGCACGAGGGGGGTTGCTCCAAGCAGGACGGCTGGAAAACCCCGAACTCGAGCTGACCTATGCCGATGACTTCGCTTTCAACGCCGAAGGCGAGCGCACCGGATCGGTTGGGTTCTCCCAGAGTTTTCCAGTCACCGCGCGCCTGGCACGCGAGAAGGACGTCGCGAGTAAGGACGTCGCCATCGCCCAGGCTGAAATTCTGGACTTCGTCAGAAACCTCGTTGCGGAGGTTCAGAGCGCTTTCTACTCGGTTCGATCTCTCGACGAGCAGCTTGGCGTCATCCGGCAGCTCGCCGCGTCAGTTCGAGAGGTCGAGATCGCAACGGCTCGGCGGGTCGAAGCGGCGGAGGCCTCGCCTGCTGAGGTCGGTCTCCTGCGGGTCGAGCGACTACGCCTCGAGCAGGATGCACAACGTCTGATTCGTGAACGTGGTGTCGCCTCTGCGACCCTCGCGAGACTGCTCGGGCGCGACGGGTTGGACGGAATGACACTCGTTGGTGACCTCGACCCCGGCACGATGTCCATGCTTCAAACGGACACGACCAGAGTCCGGCCCGACCTCGAAGCGGCGAGTCGGGGAATCGAACGCGCAGACGCGGATCGCGCCCTGTCCCGGACCGAGGTCTGGGATGACTGGACGGTGGGGTTGGCGTACGAAAGAGAGCGGCAGGTCTTCGACGATCCCATCGGGATCCAGCGGGACTCGTTCCTCTCGCTCGGCATCAGCGTACCGCTTCCGCTCTGGAACCGTCAGCAGGGTCGTACCGCGGCTGCGGAGGCCGAGTTACGCCGCTCACGACGATCGCGCGAGGCGCTTGTCCTGCGTATCGAAGAAGAGGTTCGCGCGGCCGAGGTTCGGTTCCGGACCCTGCGCTACAGCGTCGACGCCTATGCCGAGGAGATCCTCCCGGAAACGACCCGTACTCAATCATTGTTAGACCGGGGTTATCGACAAGGCCTCGTCGGCATCGCAGATCTGCTGCAGGCACAGCGCCAATACAACGAAAGCAAGGCCTTCTACTTCGAATTGTTAGGCGATCTGCGGCAGGCGGCGATCGAACTCGAAGCCGCCAGCGGAGCGAGTCCCCACTTGAAAAGCCTGTCGAGTCCAGGAGGTATCGCACCATGAGATTCTTCTTCTACATCATTTTGCTCGCTCTCTGTGTGTCCGACCCGGCGCAGGCGCACGAAGGAGAGGATCATGCGGCAGCGCCTGGCACCGAGTCCGGAGTCGGTGCGGTCAGCGGCCCGGTCGAAGTCTCCGAAGTGGCACAGCGCAATCTGGGCCTGACCGTCCGCGAAGCCGAGTTGAGGCCGGTCGAGACAACGCTTCGGGTCATTGGCGAGATCCAAGGCGATCCAGTGCGCTCGGGAACCGTGTCGAGTCGCATCTCGGGTCGTGTCTCGGCCGTCTATGCCCAGGAAGGCGAACACGTCGAGAAGGGGAAGCGGCTTGTCGAGGTGGAGAGCCTTCAGCTCGGCGATCCGCCGCCCCGAGTTCGCTATGCCTCGCCGGTGAGTGGCGTCGTGACGGACCGCCACGTCGTGGTCGGCGACGACGTGGAGCCGAATCGGCATCTGTTCGAGGTGGTGGATCTACGTGAGGTGCTGGCCATTGGCCGCGTCTTCGAGGGCCAGATCGGGCAGGTTGCGATCGGTCAGAAAGTCCGAGTGCGCGTCCCAAGTTACCCGGACGACGTGTTCGAGGGTGTGGTCGAGCGACTCGGGGGCAAGCTCGCTCCAGAGAGTCGCACTCTTGCAGTCTTTGTGCGCGTGGCGAATCCGGACAAGCGCCTGCGTCCACACATGCGCACCACGCTGAGCATCGTGACCGGCGGGGCCGACCTCGCGTTGGCGATTCTGAAGGCCGCGGTTCTTGGCGAGTCGGGCGATCTCTCTGCGTTCGTCCAAGACGAGGATCGTCCTGAGCGGTTCGAGCGTCGCTCGCTCGTGCTCGGCGTGTCGGACGACCGGTTCGTCGAAGTGATCGAAGGACTGTACTTGGGCGAACGGGTCGTCGTAGAGGGGAGCTACTCACTTCAGTACCTGACGCCGATCGCAGAAGAGAAGGGCACGGGCGAGAACGGCGAAGACGCGGCCGCGGCTGCGGCGGTCGAACCGGAGGCGCATGCGCACTCGGACGGCGATGCCCATGTGAGCTCCGAGGGCCAGTCTGCGGCCGCCACCTCTTGGACAGTCGGAGTGATTGGCGCGGTCGTTCTGGTCGCTGTGGTCGTGCTGGTG
>JAJDAM010000012.1 GCA_029261905.1 Deltaproteobacteria bacterium | reverse complement strand
GCATGATCGGGGATCTGGGAGTCGTGTCGTCGTCGGTAGCTTCCGAAGTGCACTGAGAATCGGAGTTTTCTGGCTGAGCACGCTGGGGCTCGGATGTCCTTGGCGTATCCGGGGACGTCCTAGCGGTTCACCCTACGCCGGCGCGCGAGGGCGAGCAGCGGGACGGCCACGACCAGCTCCCATCCGATGCCGCATGCGCTCTGCCCGTGTCGAGACGCAACGTAGTCGAGGTCCGCACCATCGATCGCACCGTCGCAGTTCACGTCCGCAAGACGGCAGGCATCCGACCCGCTCGGATCCGACATGCAGCTGGCGACCAACGAGATGTCGAGAATATTGACGATGTAGTCGCCGTTCAGATCCCCGAAATGGGATGGCATACACACGACCGGTTCGGGCACCGGCGAAGCGAGGAAGATAGCTGCGGAATCGTCGAAGAACACGGCGCGGAAGGCGACCTGCCCTCGCTCGTTGAAGCCGCCAGTGGTGAGGTCCCCACTGACGACCCCGGGGTCCAAGCTCAGGTAGTACACGCCTCGGACGTCATCCGGCGCAACCTCGAGCCCGTCACCGGAGCGTGCGACCAGAGAAACCTGACCGGCTGCATCGGCAAAGAAGATCGCGGTGTCAATGGCCTCCGTCGCATCCCCGGAACGCAGCCCCGACACGAAGACCACCTCGCCGGCCTCGTTGAAGCCTGGCGTCTCGATGTCGTCGAATACTACGCCGTCGGGCAAGTCCGGCGCCTGCTCGCCAAAGAGGGCCAACAGACTGATTTGACCGTCTGCTCGTCGGCGCCACAGCCCCTGCTCCCCGTATCGGTATCCCGAGAGTGTTGCCCGAAAAAGTAGATCACCCGCTTCATTGAGTACGATGTCGTAATAAAAGGAGTCGAACACGCCCCCCTCGACGCCGGGGGCTGGACCGTTGCGCTGGACCAGCAATGCTAAATTCCCATCGGAGTCGGGCCCCCAGATACCCGTCAGGGAGTTGCCATCGCCGTCAGCCGTTGTGACGAACGCGATCTGACCGAGGCCGTTCGACGAGTGTGTTCCGAACTGTTTGAATATTGTCCCGGGCGACGCACCGGGTGCGGGGTTTCCTTCACGAGCGATCAGATCGAGGGCACCAGACGCGCCCACTCCCCACACACCGACGTCGTCTGCCGCGGTGACCCCGCCTGGACCGACGCGTATCCCACCGGAGAACGTGAGCTGTCCGAGGTCGGTCAAGAAAGGGCGCTTCAGGTATCGGAAGACCGATCCGGACGGGCCACCGACCGCAGCGTCGCCCGCCCGCAGCGCGAGCTGGGCCGCCGCGCCATTCGAGACCGTCCAAATTCCCCCCGCATTGTCGGTGGTCACGTCGCTACTACCGGGAGCGTTCGACAGACCCGCGGAGAAGGCGACTTGGCCGGAATCGTTCAAATGGAGATCCGCGTAGAGGAATGTGGCGAACAGGGAGCCAAGGGTCGTATCCGGTGCCGTGTCACCTTCACGAGCGAGTACCCGAACCGCGCCCGCAGCATCGACCCCGAGGATGACCTCGTCGCTGTGCAGCCGCGGTCCGCCCACACGCTGCGTGAGTTTTCCGAACAACGCCATCTCTCCTGCCTCGTTGAACAAGAGCGGACTCTCCTGGAAGTATCTGAGCTCCACGCCAACGGAAAGACCGGCCAACGGGTCGCCCGTTCGCGCCACCAGGCGCAGGCTTCGAGTTGCGTGCGATTTCCAAAGGCTGCTCGAAAAATTGTCCAAAGCCACGAACGCGACTTCGCCGGCCTCGTTCAACGCAGGAATTCCCAGCCTGGTAACGACCTCTTCGACTCGAGAGTCCGAGACCAGAAGTCCCGAAACGACGACGGGCTCGATCGTAAAATGCGGGTTCTCCCTGACGTCGGGAGGAACGCGAGGCGGCTCCGGACCGAGCGCGAGCCCCCACGCCCGGCCGGGTGCGCGAAATAGCGGCTCGACCGCGGATCCGTCCAGTTCTGCACGTCGGATCCACCCTGTTCCCCAATCGGTCCAATAGACCTTGTTCGCGACGAGGTCGAGCGCGATGCCGATGGGTCGATTGCCGGGCCCGGAGTAGATCTCCTCGACGGGACCGAGTCCATCCACGTCGATTCGTTTGAGGCTTCCTTCCTGGTAGTCTGTCCAATAGACCATGCGCCCGGCTGGATCGACGGCTACTCCCAACGGTTCGCCTCCACCCGCTGCGAGAAGGCGCTTGTCAGTTCCATCGAGGTTGGCCCGATAGATTCCCCTGTCGCCAGCCGCCCAATACATCTTGTCGTTGGCCAGGTCCAGCGCCAGGCCGTACAACCGCTCCCCCTCTGCCCGGAGCTGCACCTCTTCGGTGCCATCAAAGTTGATGCGCCGGATTTCGCCGCCCCAGCTGGTCCAGTAGATCTGGCGGTTCGCGATGTCGAGAGCGAGCCCCTCTGAGAATGAGAAACTACCCGCCACCGCTTCGATGTCGGTGCCATCGAGGTTGGCGCGATAGATCGAATCGGGTCCAGTCCAGTACATGTGATCGTGCTCTGTATCGAGCGCAAGCACCGAGACTGCCGATGGGTGCGACATCCAGGTTTTTGCGAGGCCGTAGCGGGGAAGCGACGTCCATAAGATCTCACCGGACCCAAAGAAGTAGTCGCCTTGGCCCCAGAAGAGGGCATCGCTCGCCGATGCCTTTACGCCCGAAGCTCCAGCCAAAGCAGCAACGGTCAGCCATACGAGAACGCGGCCGATCCCCCTCAACGTCCACCCCCTGTCGCGTAGCGCAAAAATGAGCCCTCGATTCTGCTTGAATCGTGGACATGCAGCTATTCATCTTTATTTCTGGGGGGTGCGATCGGAACGATGATGCAGGTGATGCGAAATCAGCGAATGATTCTTCTCGCTTTCGAGTGTACTCGACAGACGCGCAAGACCCGGCCTCCATGGAGGAGTGCTGACTATACACCGAAAACTCCAATGGTGATGTCGCAAGAGCGGGGACCTCGAGAACTCTCGCCGCAGTCGTCTCGATGAGCTGGACGTGCAATCCTGGCGTGAATGGACGGGACGCGAGCGTTGCTCCGAGGGATCTCGACACCGATCTGTTTGTTGGTGCTCGCGGGCCTTGCCGGACTCGGCCCATCCGCCCACAACCCAGAACCCCAACGCTTCACTGTCTTACAGCTGAACATCTGGAATGAAGCCAGAACGATTCGCGGTGGGTTCGACAAGATCATCGATGTGATCCTCGCTGCGGATGCGGACATCGTCGCGTTCTCCGAGGTTCGCAACCGATGGTGGCGCGACTGGCACGAGAGGGTCGTAGAGCGGCTCGGCTCCCGCGGAGCGAGCTATCACGGAACCCATGTCGGCGGCGACGTCGGCCTCATCAGCCGATTCCCGATTCGGGACACCGCGATCGTCTTCGACGAGACGGACGACGACCAGGGCTCGATCATGGCGTATCGCGTCGAGCTGCCGGGCAAGCGGCCGCTGATCGTCTGCTCTGCACATCTCGATTATCGCTACTACGGCTTGAATCTCGTGCGCGGGTACAGCGGCGGCTACCCCGACTTCGAACGGCTCGACGTCGACGAGGATGGAAATCCACATCACTCCTCCGACGTCGACGCTGTGCTGGCCTACAACCAGCGATCGCGGAAGGACGAGGCCGTCGAAGCTTTTCTCGACTTCGCGGCGAGCGAGGCGCAGCGCGGTGTTCCAATCGTCCTGGCCGGGGACTTCAACGACGGCTCCCATCTCGATTGGGTAGAGAAGACGCGCGATTCCTTCGGTCACAACGGCCTCGTGATCTCGTGGCCCAACACCCGGCGACTCGAAGAGCGCGGCTTCCTCGACGCCTACCGCATGCTTTTCCCGGACCCTCTGGCGAACCCCGGCATCACCTGGCCCGCGCCCGCTTTCGGCAAGAAATCGACGAGTTGGGTTCCGATGTCGGACGAACGAGACCGGATCGACTACATCCTGTTCAGCAATCGCGCAGACGGTGGGAACACGAAAGGAACGCTCCGGCCGATCGCGGGATGGATCGTCGGGCCGCGAGGCACGTTTGCCTACGACCAGCCGACCGCGAACGTGGGCCATGACCTCTTTCGAGCCGATGAGTTGCCCTGGCCCTCTGACCACAAAGGCGTACTGATCGAGTTCGAGTACACGCCTGCGGCTGCACCGAACGATGGCGGGCAGGCGAGGTGAATCACCTGATCGTCCATCGCGCGACACCCGAAGGCGACGTACTGTAGGTCGCTTCACCGCTCACCCACGAAAGCTTCGCGGACCGACTCCGACACAATGACTGAATACCGTCTACCCAAGCTAGTCGAGGAGGACTCCGGCGCTGCTCGACTCTCGAGCGAACTCGCCAAGCGCTCCACATTATTGTGGGCTGGCGCCGAACTGCGCGTCCCGCACGCCGAACTCGGAACAGGCCTGAAGACCGCACTGAGGAGCGCATACTCAGCGGGCCGAATCGTACGGGGACTCGAAAGCGCCGAACGAGCTCTCGCCGGTGAGGAAAAGGGCATGAAAAACGTCGACCGAAAGACCGGCGTCGAGCGCGGCAAACGGGTGTCGAGACTGGTGGTGCTAGCCGGTGACGGCTCCGAACGCTTCTACCGCAGCGTCGAATGGATGCTACGTCGCCATTCGCCGCGCGTTCTCGGATTGCGGGTGCCCGTCGACGAGAGCGGGCTCGGCGAGTTGCTCTTCGGTCCCAACCAGGTAGCGCGCCTGTTGATGCTCGAGCACAAGGACGCGGTGTCAGCCGTTTTGTTGGCGCTCGCAGCGCAGTGGCGGGGCGAATGAAGCCCTGTCGGCAAGACCGCAAAGGCAATCGCCCCGACGAAGCCCGCTGACCGAGCGATATTCGAGCCATGGTGATCGTCGCGGCAAAGCGTCACACTTTGCCGTGGGGTGATGATGTCGCAGGGTGAACTAGAAGTACCTGAACCGTCCGGTGCCCTCAGCACCATCGGGTTCGCGGTGACCGGTGCGATTGTGGGCGCATTCCTCGGCGGAGCCGTTTCGAGAGTGGAGACCGCCGCTGGCTTGGGGCTCGGTCTTGGGTTCTTGCTGGCCAAGCTACGCCTGGAGAGAACCCGCAGCGCCTTGTTGTTTCGTTCGCATTCCCGAATGGCGATGCGACTCGCAAGCCTGGAGCGAATGTTCGAAGACGCACGGCGGGTCCCGCCAGTCGAACGCGCGCAAGAAGCGCAGGGGCTTCCCACGACGCCCGATACGGCCTCCGTGGATAGAACCTCTCGGGAACCGGATGCCTCTCGAGCGGGCGCGTCTTTCGAACCCCGTTTGCGCGAGCAAACGCCGAGCCGCCCGCCGGTCGCGCAGGCGTCCCCTTCCGGGCCTCCTTCACCAGCGACACCGAACGCGATCGATCGCGGCCTCGGCCTGGTTCGCGAGTTCCTCTTCGGGGGCAACACCGTCGTGCGTGTCGGTGTGCTCGTGTTGTTGGTGGGTATCACGTTGCTCGCACGGTGGGCGGCTGAGCACTCGCTGTTTCCAATCGAGGCGCGTCTCGCCACAGCAGCATTGATCGGGCTCGCGCTGGTCGGCGTCGGGTTTCGGCTTCGCACGTCCCGACCCGGCTTCGGAACCACACTCCAAGGGGGCGGCCTCGCAGCGCTCTACCTCGTGACGTTCATGGCGTTTCGGCTCTTTGAACTGGTGCCTGTCGGTCTTGCATTCGTGTTGTTCGTCGTGATCGCAGCCACGGGCGGCACGTTGGCGGTCTTGCAGCGCGCATTGCCGCTGATCGTGATCGCAAGCGTGGGCGGCTTCCTTGCTCCGATCCTGGCTTCTACAGGCTCGGGAGACCACGTCGCGCTGTTCAGCTACTACCTGCTTCTCAACGTTTCCATCGCATCGATCGCATTCGTCCGCAGTTGGCGTGTGCTCAATCTGCTCGCGTTCGTTTGTACGTATGGGGTCGCGACGGCGTGGGGCGTCCTCTCGTACGAGCCTGACCATCTGGCGACCACCCTACCGTTCGTATTCGCCTTTCTGCTTCTGTTCACCGGCGAAGCGTTGCTGTTCGCCTGGCGCCAACCGCCCAACTTGAAGGGAATCGTCGACGGCACACTGGTGTTCGGGACCCCGCTCGTCTCGGTGCTCGCATTGGCGTCGCTATTGGCCGAAGTCGAGATGGGACTGGCAGTCGCCTCCGCTGCGATGGCATTGTTGTACGCCGGCATCGCCGTGAGGCTGTGGAGGACTGCACCCGAGACGCTGCGCCAACTCTCCGAGGCATTCATCGCGCTCGCCGTCGGGCTCGCCACGATGGCCGTCCCGTTCGCGTTCGAAGATTCCCCGACGACCGCGATCGTATGGGCTCTCGAGGGAGCGGGCATTCACTGGGTAGGTGTCCGGCAGTCCCGTCGACTCCCACGAATTACCGGTATCGCCTTGCAACCGCTGGCCGCGATCGCGTTCTGCTTGTGGCTCTTCAGCGGCTCCGAAGCAGCTACGCAATGGATCGCCAACGGCCGCTTCCTGTCCGCGCTGGCACTCGCGTTTTCAGGGCTCGCAATCGCGCGCGGAGCGGACCGCGTACGCGGCGAGCAGGGACTCGGCTATTGGTGGATCGCTCAAGCACTGGGCGTATGGGGGTTGGCTTGGTGGGGCTGGGGGGCCGTCGAGGAGATCGGGGATTTCCTTCCAGCCCGCTTCGGTGTGGCGGGCGGAATCGGGCTGATCGGTGCGACCGCTGCGTTCCTCCAGTGGGGTGCGCGTCGTATCACTTGGGATTCTGGGCGCGCGCTGAGCTTGCTATCGATTCCCATCGCCGGCTGGGCGATGGGGCTGTCGCTCGAGACACAACCAAGCCTGCTTGCTGGTGGTGGATGGATCGCTTGGCCGACTTGCTTGGCCGCGATGTATTGGGTCATCCATCGACTCGAGGACTCGCCGTACTCGTGGACTTTCTATGCCTACCCACCCTGGTTGTGGCTTGCGGGTTCGGTGGTCGGGTTTTCCCTGTACGGCCTCGCCGATCAACCGCTGAAACTCAGTTCCGACTGGGCACTCGCAGGCGTCGGCGCCGGATTGGGTGGCGTAGCTGTCGTGTCTCTCCACCTGGTCCGGACGGGAATCGGGGCTTTCGGTCGATTTCCACGGGCCCACTTTACCTTCGGTGCCGGTCCGATCTTGGCGGTCGGTCTACTGTGGGTATTCTGGACGAACTTCGCGGCGGACGGTTCATTCTCACCGCTTCCCTACCTACCGCTCCTCAATCCGATCGATCTGACGATCGGGTTGGTCGCGGTGTCCTCGGCCATCTGGGCGCTTCGACTCGACGGGATCGAATCACGCCAAACTCTCGACGAACACAGACCGGCGATGCTGCTGGTCGCGGTGCTTCTATCGTTCGGTTGGCTGAACGCCGTCCTCGCTCGCAGTGTGGTTCAATGGGCAGGGGTCGCCCATCGTCCCGACGCACTGTGGGACTCGAGCGAATTGCAGGTATGCCTTTCAATCGCCTGGACGCTGATCGGTTTGGCGGGAACGTGGTTGTCGACGCGTCGGGAGCTTCGCAAGCCGTGGATGGCATTTGCCGGCCTTCTCGCCGTCACTGTCGTCAAGCTCTTCGTCGTAGACCTATCCCAGCTCACCACGCCCGCCAAAATCACCACGTTTCTCGTCGTCGGCATCTTGCTGTTGATCGTCGGATACCTGTCGCCAGTTCCGCCGGAAACGAACCGCGCCGAACTCGACGAGAACGACGAAAGCCCGGAATCCCACCCCCCACAAGCCGGGAATCAAGCATGATGTTGATCTGGATCGCTCTTTGTTTCGGTGCAGCAGCGTGGGACGCTCCAGACGCGTCAGCGCAGAACGTCGCGCCGATTGAACAAGAGGACTTCGCATGGAGCCGGACGATCGAAACAACGACGAGTCGAGTCATCCAGGGTATCGAAATCCCCTTCGAGATTTATCGCGAAAGCGCCGAGCCCGCACTCGCTGACGTTCGCGTCTTCGACGCGGCGGGAGTGGCCGTACCCCACGCCATCGCGGCAACAGTCGTGCCACCGCGCGCGGATTCGACTTCGATCTCGTTGCCACTGTTTCGATTTCCTACCGGGAAGACTCCCAGCGAGACCCTGCTACGCGGCGGCGGCTATCGCGTAGGTGTGGGTATTGACGGGACGCGAGCCACGGTTGCGCTCGAACCCGCGGTGGGAGATTCGCCGCATCCGGCCAGCCCTCGCGCTTATATCGTCGACGCTTCGAAGCTCGACGGCGAAGTCGTCGGGCTCGATCTCGACCTCGCACCGCAAAGCGAGGATTTCTTGGTTCCACTGCGCGTCGAGGGAACGGACGACTTCGTCAGTTACGAGGAACTGACGGCGGCCGCCGCCGTCGCGCAATTGGCCGATGCGACGGATTCGATCGAACAACGGCGCGTCCGGTTTCGCCGGACTGACTCGAAGTACCTCCGAATCAGCTGGCCAGCGAATCAACGAGCACCCGTCATCGTCGGCACCAAAGCGGTCCAACAGGCACCCGAGGTCGAGATCAAGCGCCTGCGGGCAACCGTCGAAGGAGAGTCCATCGGCACCGGCTCCTACCGGTTCGACCTGGGCGGTTGGCCGCCGATCGACCGAATCCAGATCGACCTTCGGCGCGGTCGTGCACTCGTCTCGGCGAAGGTGTCTGTTTCGGATCGTGCGGAGGGTCCGTGGCGACAGATTCATCGCGGAATCATCTATCGCCTTGGCGAGAGCGGCGACCTCGATACGCGCAACGACCCCATCGAACTGAGCCGCCAGCGAGCAAGGTTCATTCGTGTTGATCTCGCATCCAAGGGCAGCGATGCATGGAAGCAAGCGCCCACGCTACAAGTCGCATGGCCACCTGAAACGCTCTACTTCATCGATCAAGGTGATGGACCTCACTCCCTTGTTTACGGAAAGCTCGGCGCACCCCCCGCTCACTTCGACGCCCCGGAGCTGTTGGCGATCAGCAAGCGCGTCGCGGGAGGCGTGGAACCGACCTCACCAACCGCAACGCTCGGGTCGCAAGTCGAATTGCGGGGCAGGGCTGCGCTGGAGCCGGAATCGGGTTACCGCCCGCAGACCGTCGCACTCTGGGTAGTGCTTCTGGGTGCCGTCGGGATCGTTGCGTTTCTCGCGCTTCGATTGGTCCGCGAGATGCGCGAGTAGATTGCCGACGGCGAGCCCAGTGATATGGGCATTTGCGGCCGGACTGAATTCGGAGCTAGGAGCTCGGCTCCGGAACGACCGCCCCAGGAACCTCGGACCCGTCTACTATCGAGGCGAGTTCGGTTTCCGTCCCGTCGGCCGCGTGTCGCTCTGCGAGGATCGCGCGCGTTCGCTGTTGTTCGGCGAGGTCGATCTTGTAGTACCGAAAGCAGACGATGCCAACGATCGTCAATGGGATGGCGGCCAGGCTCAACAGCCCGAGGTTCGCGAGCGCCGAAGCGGACACATCCTCCGGCGCGGATTGCAGCGGGAACGCGATCACGTCGAGCCCGACGCCGGCAACGAAATGACCGAGGCCAGAAGCGAGTTTTCCCGAGAACGAAGTCGAACTGAAGAAGATCCCACCTTGCGCTCTGCCCGATCGCACTTCGTGTTGCTCGGCGACGTCGGCCATCATCGACCCGGCCGAAATGAAACCCATCGCTGCAATGACTGCAGTCACCGTCAGCACAGCGAACACGATCGGCAGCAAGAAAGGCGAGCCGTTCTCGGGAAACCAGCCAGCCAGGCGTAGAACGATCATCACGTTTCCCGAAAATCCGCTGGCAATGCACGCGGCGATCAGCACAGGGGCCTTGTCGAAGCGGGCGTGAACCTTCGCGACCGTCGCGCCGGCGACCAGGAAGCCGATCGCCCAAGGCAGGGCCAGCACCGGGAGTTGATTGGTATCGAAACTCCAGAAGAAGACATTCAAGTGCGTTCCCAGCGTCGTGCTCACTCCGATGAACACCCCGAAGAACGTGAACCCGATGAAGACCGAGCGAAACGAAACGTTCTCCCAGGCGATCCGAAATTCTTCCAGGATGCGGTGGAACGAGAACGGCTCGGGGTGGTCGGGAGCCTTGGGAAGCCTGGGAATCTCCGAGCGCGTCCCCCAGGCGGAGTACCAGATCGTAACGATCATCAGTGCCGCGCCGAACAGCGCGAAACGTGGGTAACCGTTGGGATTGAGCATCCCGTTCGCGTAGACGTCGCCTTCCGGGAAGAACAGCGGGTACGAGATCACCGATACCGAGACGCCCCCACCGACGGCGAGCAACGTCCTCCAGGTCACGATGGAGGTCCGCTCGATGTAGTCGTTCGACAGTTCTGCGCCGAGCGCGAGATGCGGTACGTGATAGAGCGTCATCGCCCCACGAACCAGGATCGCGAAACTCGTCAGCCACAAGAACAGGCCCGTCTGCCCCAGACCGGATGGTGGTATGAACAACAGGTACCAAAACAATCCGAGCGGAATGGCCGCCGCGTACATGAACGGATGCCGGCGCCCTCGAGACGATTTCCAGTTGTCCGAAAGCGAACCGGCGATCGGATCCGTGATCGCATCGAAGACCAGAGCAATCAGCACTGCCGTGCCCGCCAACGAACCCGAAAGACCGAGCACCTGCGTGAAGTAGAAGAACAGAAACGTATTGAATCCCTGATTCTTCACCTGTTCCGCGACCTGACCGAGCCCGTAGGCGAACTTGGTCTTCACAGAAATCGTGTTCATCAGCGGGTTCCCCATGAGTGCAGGTGCGATGCAGGCGGGTACGAACTCGTAGGATCTGGTGGGAGCTTGTCGAAATTCATGGAAGGCTGGATGCTCAAAAGAAACGAAGTGCTTCGTTCTCCGACGGCAGTCGATCCGGGAACGGTCGTTCCGCCAATACTACGTGACTGGGCGGTGACCGCGAATCGCTGACAAGACGAGACCCGATGCGACCAACATCGCGGCGAACAAAACCAGTCCGGCCCCGCTCATCGAGGGCACGAATACGCATTCCGGGGAGACGGAGCAGTCGGAGTCGAGGCAGTCGATCTGGCCGTCGGCATCGTTGTCGAATCCGTCGGCGCACTCGAATTCACCGAGATATTCGGGTTCGATGCGGCTGAGAGCGTGGAACCATTGAAACTCCCGGATCCCGGGAGCTTCGGTAGCACCGCATTCGCCGCTCGAGTGCAGCAGAGGAGGCGGGTCCTGGGGGTTGAAGTCGAGACCGTTGTCGACGAAGCAAAAATCCCGGTAGGTCTGGTTCTGGTCGAACCAGGGTTCGAGTTCTTCCATCGCGCAATCGTTGTCCGCGTCACCCTGGAAATTCGCGATGAGGATTTCATCCCAGGTGTGTCCGGCGGAGGCCGCCTGTTGAAACGCCACGTCCAGCTCGATCGGTGTCACTCCATTGCGGTAGGCAACGGTGATGTTGGCGAATTCGCCACCGTCGGGAGGACGAACCCGGATCACCGCGCACGCATCGCCGGGGATGGAGCCGTCGCAGCCATCGGCATCGTTGGTGCACTGATGATGGCCTTCGCAGGTTCCCACCCCGCAATCGATGTCTTCGTGACAGGGCCGACCCTCGTTTGCGCCGCCGCTGCAAGCCCGCCCCATCGTCGCGTTGATGAGCGCCAGGTTCTCGGCGCTTCCGTCCCCCGTCAGCATCACTGAAGAACCGGAACTCCGGATGTCGGCCACGAGACCGTTCCTCAGATCGGATGCCACCAGCGAGTAGCCGACTTCGTTGCTCCGTTGGTTGACTTCCCGGACGACGAAGCCGTCGGCGTGTTTTGTCATCATCGTGCCGTCGACGTCGTAGGACGAGCCGACGAACATGCAATCGTTGCATTGCACGATCTGGTTGATCTCGTTGCTGAAACTCCCATCCACCGAAATTCCGATGACGCCGTTGAATGTGCCGACAAAACCGGCCGACGGAGTCTGGAAGACGGCTTGTGCGCAATCCACGCACTGTGCGTCGCTGATCGAGGCTTGGCCGGCGCCACCGAATTGGCTCCAGAACTCTCCGCCGTCCATCGAATCCGAGCGGAATTGACCGCGAATCCGGTTGGCGATGTAGTTGACCCCGGCCACGCCGGATCCGCTCGGGCAGCGACTCTCGCCGGTCAGGATGTCGTCGCCCGCGTGGCGTACTGCCAAGTCGCTGATCTGATTCGTCCCGAGGTTGCAGCCTTGAATGACATGCACGTCATCGCATCCGTTGATGGGCCCGGTACAGCCGGGGTGACTCGTGTCCGAGCCGCCGGTCACGGTCGTATGACCGATCGTGATGACGCCCTGGTCGGGCATTTCGAACGTGATGCCGTCCGTGCTCCGGGTGTAGATATCCTGCACCCAGACGTGCTTCCAGCGGGGGATGTTCTCGGTGATGATGTTCATCCTGTCCATTGCGGCGATGTGAACCGCGTGTAGCTCGACGGCGCCGTTCGGTGTCACCTCGATTTCCGCGTCATTGC
>JAJDAM010000011.1 GCA_029261905.1 Deltaproteobacteria bacterium | reverse complement strand
GTACTCTATTGGGGGTTGTTTGTTGGGGGGTGGGGGGCGGGGGGGCTTCTTACTATGTTGGCCCTTCCCGGGCGCCGCGCCCCCCCCCCCCCCCGCTACGGGTGCTGGGTGTTCGTGGTGTTGGTGCAGGGCTGGGGGGAGCGGGGTCGGCGTGTGGTTGGGCTGGTTGGGGGAAGGCTCGTCGACGTCCTTCGGTGTGTTTGGCGTTTGGGAGCCACGTGGCGGGTTGCCACGTTTGAAGGAGGCGTTGAGCGACGCGTGAGTTCGGTTGCATGTTATGTGGCGGGCGTCTCGTCTTGGTGTAGTTCCTCTTTGTCTGGTGGCTCGAATGCAGCGTGCCATTCGATTATTTTCTCGGGCGGGATTACGAAGGACTGGTCTTTGTTGAGTTCGTTCCGGATTTCGACTCTACGAAGAAGTATCTCTTTGGGCGTATCGAGGAAGTGAATCTTCGTCGCGACGTTTAGAGTCTCGGCGCGACTCCGGTAATCATCTCGTTCGATCTTTGCCCAGAATCCGTAATCCAAGATTACGGGTATACCATGCCCCAGGACAGAAGCAGCTACTTGCCACATGAGATCTTCGATTGTGCCGTGGCGCCAGTCGTGATCAGCGTGGTCGAGATCTTGCCCGAAAAGACGGAGCTGCCATTCGTCCGGTGTCAATCGGAGGGCGCCGATCTCCTTTTCCAGATTCTTGGCGAATGTGGTTTTGCCCGAGCAAGGTAGACCCACAACCAGATGTAACATCGTCATACTCTCAGAGCCACATGACCGCGGCTGCTAGTCCTTGGGTGCTCGCTCTCGCGGCATCTTGTCTCGTAGGCCGCCGCCACCGAGTGCGCTCTCGGTGGCGACTTGTTCGAGTAGTTCGTCTCCGCCCATTTGTTTGAAGATCTCTTTTGCAACTGCGGGGACCGAGTAGCCGTCGGGGATCTTAGGGGCTTTGCGTTCTTTGCGTTCGAGTGCCGCCTCGACGAGTGGTTCGAGTCGGGCGGCTTTTGCGGCGCGTTGTTTTTCGTCGCGGTCCTTGAACTCGGGTTGGACTTCGCGGGCGAAGAGTTCGAGTGCTTCCATGATGTCTTCGTGCTTGTTCTTTCCGGCTTGCATGATGAATATCAACTGGTCGACGCCCGCTTCTTCGAAGCGGCGCAGGTAGCTGCGCAACTGGTCTGGCGTGCCCACGGCACCTCGCAGAGCCGATGTCTCACCCTGTGAGATCTTCGCTCCGAGTTCGCTTTGTTGTTGGTCGACCGCTGCGTCCGGGTCGTAGCCCTTTTCGCGACGCTTGCTCTGAAAGTCTTCCCAAAGGTTCGTGACACCGGGAATCTGGTCGCCGAACACCGCGTAGAAGGCCAACGAATAGCCGAAGAAGTTGCCGCCCTCGAGGCCGCGGCGGATCGCTTCGCGTTCGTCGTTGTGAACCATCATCGGCGATACACAGGCGATGTCGGTGTTGACGGTCTCGCCGATCGGAACGCAACGTGCCAGGCGTCGCTCGTGCGCGTCGATCCATTCGACCGCTTCCTCAGGATCGACGAACGCGAAGGTCAATGCACCGAGCCCCGACTCTGCGGCGAGCATGATGGTCTCGCGTCGCGAGGCGGCGACCCACAGCGGCGGATGCGGGCGTTGCATTGGCTTCGGCACCACATTGCGCGGCGGCATCTGGACCCATTTTCCGTCGACACCCGAAAACGGCACCTCGGTCATGCAGCGGACGGCGACTTCGAGCCCCTCTCGCCACTGCTCGCGCTTCAATGCAGGGTCGACGTTGAATCCGCCCATTTCGCCTGTGGTTGCGGATTCGCCTGTACCGAATTCGACCCGACCACCGCTGATCAGGTCGAGCGTCGCGACACGCTCGGCGGTGCGGGCGGGGTGGTTGTAGAGCGGCGAGGTCTGGATGATGCCGTGACCCAGGCGGATGTCCTTGGTGCGCTGGCTGGCGGCGGCCAGAAAAACTTCTGGCGCACTCGAATGCGAATACTCCTCGAGAAAATGGTGTTCGACTTCCCCGACGTATTCGATGCCGATCTTGTCGGCGAACTCCACTTGCGTCAGCGCATCCTGGAGTAGCCGGTACTCGTCGCCTTCTTCCCACGGGCGCGGCAGCTGGTGTTCGTAGAAGATTCCGAATCGCATAGAGTTCTCCCAGGACGCGTTGGTTTCGAACAGCGGATCGAATGTGGACAGTAGCAGTTCGTCGGTGTTACGTAGGAGCGCACGAGCGCTCGCACGATGCGACCAACCGGAAGTCGGAGGAGTGAAGACCGTCATGACCGATCGATTCGACCTGAGCGGCAAGGTGGCGATCGTCACCGGCGGGAGCCGGGGGCTGGGAAAAGAAATGGCGATGGGGTTCGCGGAGGCGGGAGCCGATGTCGTGGTTGCGAGCCGCAAACTCGACAACTGCGAGCGGGTCGCAGAGGAAATCGAGAAGTCGACGGGTCGCAGTGCACTGCCGTATGCGTTTCACGTCGGCGAGTGGGACCAGCTCGACGGGCTCGTCGACGCCGCCTATGAGCGGTTCGGCCATGTCGACGTGTTGGTGAACAACGCCGGGATGTCGCCGCTGTACGACAGCCTCAGCGAGATCTCTGAGGAGCTCTACGACAAGGTGCTGGGCGTCAATTTGAAGGGTCCGTTTCGGTTGAGTGCGCTGATCGGCGAACGCATGGCGAAGGGCGAGGGCGGTTCGATCATCAACATCAGCAGCATCGCGGCAGTCAGCCCGTCGCCGGCCGAGATCCCTTACGGCGCCGCGAAGGCCGGGTTGAATGCGATGACCGTTGGATTCGCGCGTGCGTTGGGGCCGAAGGTGCGGGTCAATTGCATCCAGGCGGGCCCGTTCCTCACCGACATCAGCAAGGCCTGGAACATGGAGGCATTCGAGAAACAAGCGAAGCTGAGTATCGCCATGAAACGCGGTGGGCAAGCGGATGAAGTGGTGGGTGCGGCTTTGTACTTTGCGAGCGATGCTTCCAGCTTCACGACCGGAGCGATTCTCCGCATCGACGGCGGAACGCCCTGACGAGGAGGCGCCATGGCCGACACTCGAGACGACTCGCGCGCGCCTTCATTCGGGGCATTCGGAAAAAAGGCAAGTGCGGAAGAAGTGAGTGCCGGGGCCGACCTGTCGGGCCGACACGCGATCGTAACGGGTGCGAACACCGGGATCGGTTTCGAGACCGCGCGCGTGCTGGCGCTGCGCGGAAGCTCGGTCACGATGGCCTGTCGAAATCTCGACAAGGCCAATGCAGCGCGCAAGCGCATTCTCGCCGGAAGTAGTGGAGCGATCGACGGGGAACAGCTGGAGGTACGCGAACTGGATCTGGCGTCTTTCGATTCGGTACGGCAGTTCGCCAAAGGCTTTCGCGATTCGGGCCGCGCGCTGAACCTGTTGGTGAACAATGCCGGGGTCATGCTGCCGGCGGTGCGTCGCACACCGGACGATTTCGACGCGCACTTCGGTATCAATCACCTCGGCCACTTTCTGATGACGAACCTGCTCGTGGACGTTCTCGAGCGATCTGCACCGGCGCGTGTAGTCTGCGTGTCTTCTGACGCACTGGCGGCCGCCTCGCTTACGGATCGCCTCGAAGACCTGAACTGGGATTTGCGAAAATACAGCGGAATTCGTTCCTACGGCGACTCCAAGTTGATGAACGTGATGTTCGCCGCGGAGCTGACGAGACGCATGAAAGGAACCGGAGTCGTCGCAAACGCATTGCATCCGGGCATCGTCGATACCGAGCTCGGTCGCGACCAACCGTGGTACATACAGATGTTCGGCCTGGTGATGTTCCTGATGATGAAGGACCCGGCCCGCGGTGCGTCGACGAGCCTCTATGTTGCGACGGCACCCGAGTACGCGGATCGCGGCGGCTTGTATTTTGCGGACAATGCCGAGAAGGCGATCCCCAAACTCGCGAGAGATACGGCGGCTTGTACCCGATTGTGGGAGCTCAGCGCCGAGCTGACCGGGCTGTCGAGTTCCCCGGCGGATTGAGGTGAAACCGGACCCGCAACGTCGCGCCCGTTCGATCGCGCTGGTGATCGGAACGGCGGCCGTCGCGGTCGGGCTCTGGGGCCTGTGCTGGGTTGTCTGGCCGGACTTCTTCGTGTCTCTGTTTCGTGTCGAGTACTCGTACGACCGCGCGTTGCGCAACTACGAACAGAACCTGCGCGATTTCCCGAAACTGTTGGCGTGCCTGGCGCTGGCACTGGCCGCCATCGGCACTGCGGTCTGGCGTTTTGCCGCGCGCAACGGGCCATCGCTCGCGGAGTCTGCATTCCCGCGTTGGCTGACGACTTCGGCACTGGCGGTCCTGCTGGGATTGGCGGGCTGGGTTTCGCACAACAGCTGGGTGTTCTGGAACCGTCCGACCTGGGACGGGTATTCGAAGTTCGGAGAAGCGATCCATCGCGCCCTCGATGGTGCCGTGTCCGGATCGGGCCCCGCTGCGTTCGCCGAACTCGGTCGTTTCGTGGCCGGCTATATGCATTCGCCGAGCCCGCTGACACCGGCTGCGATCGGTTTGCTTCGCTTCGCTGTCGACGACCCGATCCTGTGCCTGCAGCTGATCAACTGGTTCGCAACCGCCGTGTCACTGTTGCTGGTGATTCGGGTGTCGAGTCGACTTGCACCGGACCTTCCCGCCTGGTTCGTTGGAGCGATGTTTCTGACCAATGCGGCGATCATCCGCAGCAGTTTTTTCATTCAGCTCGATGCGTCGAGCGCGGCGCTGGTGTTGGTGTATCTGTGGCGTTGGGAGCGCTGGCTGAGAGAGTCGTCGAAATGGAACCTCGTCGTGTTGGCGCTATGCGCGACGTTGGCATTGTTTCAGAAGACGACGCTGTTTCCGGTGATCGCAGTTCCGGTGATCGTCGAACTCGTTCGGCAATGGAAGTCACGAGATTGGAACCTGCAACAGCTCACAGTGTCGATCGCGCCGTCTGCGCTCGCCGTAGTCCTGTTCGTCTCCTACTTGTTCACGCTGGATCTGCAGGGGAATTGGGGCCGACAGGTGGAGGTGATGGGGACGGGATGGAACGTCCTGGATTTTTCGCTGCAGCGATTCGTGTTCTCGGGGGCTTTCTTGTTGGGAGCGTTCTTGCCGTTCGCGGCGGTCGGTGTGCGAGAAATCGGCGGCGTGCGATTGGGGATGCTGGCTTATTGCGGCTTGTTTCTGTTGGGCATTGCGTTGACCGGCGGCCCCTTTTGGAGCCGCTACTACTCCCACATCGTGGGGCCGTGTCTGATCGCGGCAACGCCCGCGCTAGGTCGACTGGCGCTGCTGCCGGGATCCCTCAGCGTCGGGGCGGTGTACCTCGCAGCGACCGCCGGTGTCGGCTACGCGATGTTGTATTGGCAGATATTCTAAAGACCGATTACTGCGTGCTGGCCCTGAGCTGCGGAACCACCTGCTCGACGTAGGCTGACAGCGCATCTGCGTCCCACGGAGCGCGCAGCGCGATGTTGACCGCAGCGGCGCCCCGATCGATGTAGCGAGCGACGGTTTCGGCGGCGCGGTCGGGTGTGCCGAGTAGCGAGCCGTCGAGGATCCGGGCGGCGGCCGGGCCCCACTTCTCGCGGATGTTCGCTTCCTCGCGTTCCGCACTGGCCGCGTCCGAACCCATCGCAAAGCTCAGGTTCACCGTGCGCTGGATCTCGCTGGCATCGCGACCTTCTTTTTCGCACCAGTCGTCCAAGACGCGACTCAACCGACCGAATTCGCTCGCTGAGACATAGGCGGCGTTCCAGCCGTCGGCGTGACGCGCGGCGATTCGCAGCGTTCGCTTTTCGCCGGTTCCACCGACCCAGATGGGAAGCCTCGGCTGGATCGGACGCGGCAGGCACGACACGTCTGCGACCCGATAGTGGTTCCCTTCGAACGTGGTGCGCTCGTTTTGCAGCATGCCGCGAATGATCTGAATGCTCTCTTCGAGCATGTCGAGGCGTGTGCCGATTGCGGGAAAGTCGTAGCCGTGCGCAATCGCCTCGGGTTGGTGCCAGCCTCCCCCGATCCCCAGCGTGAACCGGCCTTTGCTCAAATGGTCGAGTGTGACGGCTGCCTTCGCGAGCAATGCCGGGTTGCGATAGCCGGGATAGAAGACCAGGCATCCGATCCGCGCGTGTGAAGTGTCCGCCGCCAGCGCACCGAGCGTCGTCAGCGTCTCGAAGTGGTCTCGGATTCCCCCTTCCGGGGGTGCCTCGTAGAAGTGGTCCCAGACCGAGATCCAATCGAATCGGGCCTCGTCGAAGCGGCGCCAGATCGAGCGCAGTTCGCCGATCTCGAGGTTTTGTTGCCCGATGTGGACTCCGAGCGCTACAGCCATGGATCGAATCCTCCCGAGATATACTACGGGGTCTTCAGGGACCGCGCCGAACTCGACTAAGCTGTCTCGCAGCCAGACCATCATCCGATCAGAGAGTCACGAAGTCAGAGCCGCGATTCGGTCGACATCACAGAGAGCCGACATGAAAGAGGAGAGTTCCATGAGCCGCTTCGAAGACAAGGTCGCGCTGGTGACCGGCGCAGCATCCGGGATCGGGCGCGCTACCGCCGAGCGGCTCGCCGCCGAACAGGCGACCGTGTTCTGTTCGGATGTCAACGGTGTCGGATTGTCTGAAACGATCGACGGGATTCGCAAGGCTGGAGGACAGGTCACCGGGAGAACGTGTGACATCAGCTCGGCTGATGCGTGCGACGAATCCGTCGCCGCGGCGATCGAAGAGTTCGGAAAACTCGATGTGTTGTGCAATGTGGCGGGCGTAGGCATCTACGGCCACGCGACCGAGTTGACGACCGAGCAGTGGTCCTCGGTGATCAGCGTGAATCTTTCGGGAACGTTCTACATGAGTCGCGCGGCACTGCCGCATCTGCTCGAAACGGAGGGGAACATCGTCAACGTCGCATCGACCGCGGGTCTGGTCGGGATCGCATACGCGGCCGCCTACTGTGCTTCGAAAGGAGGCGTGGTTGCCATGACGAAATCGATGGCGGTCGAATTTGCGCACCGAAACGTTCGGGTGAATTGCGTGTGTCCCGGGGGCGTCGATACGCCGCTCGCCCGCACATTCAAGGTGCCCGAGGGCGGGCGTCCCGACCTGCTTGCCCGCATGATGTTGGTTCAGAAGGTCGGGAGTCCCGAGGAGATCGCCGGGGCGATCGCCTACCTCGCGTCGGAAGAAGCGCGGTACGTCAATGGCACGGCGTTCGCTATCGATGGGGGCCAGGTCGCATAGCCGGGGATTTCCCAGACGACCGGTCGGAGGGGGCGGCTACAGCGGCAAGAACTGCGCCAGCACTTCACTCGGGTTCGCAACGATGGAATCGGCGCCCGCTTCGCGAAGTTCAGCGTTCGATCCGTAGCCCCAGCCCGCTCCGATCGCACGGATGCGCGTCTGGCGCGCTGCGTTCATGTCGGTCGAACGGTCACCGATCATCGCGGCTGTCGATGGGTGGATGTCCTGGTCAGCCAGGATTCTTGCGACCAGCGCGGACTTGTCGCGGCGCTCCACGTCCGTCTCGACTCCGAACACCTGCGCGAAGTGGGCATTCAGACCGAAGTGATCGATGACGCGATTCGCGTCTCGCTGGCCCTTGGCGGTGGCGACGAACAGCGCATAGCCGCGCTCTTGGAGCTCGACGAGCAAGTCGGAGATGCCGTCGTACACCCGATTCTCGCTGAAGCCCACTGTCTCGAAACGCTCTCGGTAGGCATCGATCGCAGCGTCGATTTTGATTGGATCCGATGTGTCCAGGAGGAGCACGAAGATATCCCGCAGGGGCGTGCCGATGAACTGCACCAGCTCTTCGCGTGGCGGGGAAGACTGGCCCAGCGACTCGATCGCTCCCTCGATGCTGCGCGTGATTCCGTCTGCCGAGTCGGTCAGCGTGCCATCTAGATCAAACAGGATGTTCCGCACCATCGCGGCCACGGTAGCGTACGCTCCTGGTGCGAGCCGGTTCACATTCCGACGCGGCGAGCGTAGAATCGCCGGGAGTCACGATCCACCTCGGAGGTCGCCATGGCGATTCAGACGCGCAAATCCTACTGCCGGTTCTGCCACAATTATTGCGCGCTCGAGGTCGACATCGAAGACGGCCGTGCCGTCGCGGTGCGCGGCGATGCCGGCGACCCGATCTATGGCGGCTACACGTGTATCAAGGGACGCCAGCTTCCCGAGTTGCACGCGCACCCGATGCGGCTGTTGCAGCCCCACAAACGCCAGGCCGACGGCAGCTTCGAACCGATCGGCAGCCAGCAGGCGCTCGACGAAATCTCGCAGCGCGTCTCGAAGATCATCGATGAGTCCGGCCCGCGTTCAGTCGCCAGCTATTGCGGCACCTACGCGTTTCAAAATTCGGCAGCGCTCGCGGTCGCCAAGTCCTGGCACTACGGGATCGGCTCCGAATCGTTCTATTCGAGCGTCACGATCGACCAGCCCGGTAAATTCGTAGCGATGTCGCGAGCCGGTGGCTGGCACGCGGGCGGGCACGGTTTCAAGGACGCCGACGTCGTGATGATCATCGGTTGCAACACGATCGTTTCGCAGTACTCCGCATTCGGCGGGATCCCACCGTGGAACCCCGTTCGCGAGCTCAACGAAGCCAAGAAGCGTGGACTGGAAGTCATTGCGATCGATCCGCGACGAACCGATCTCGCGCGTCGCGCGGACCTCCACTTGCAGGTGCGCCCGGGCGAGGACCCGACGCTGTTGTCCGGGATCCTGCGGGTGATTCTCGAGGAAGGCCTTCATGACAAAGACTTCTGCGAGAACTGGGTCGAGGGACTCGACGAGTTGCACGCATCGGTTCGGCAATTCGATCTCGATTACGTGTCGCAACGAACCCGGGTGCCGATCGAGCAGATCGTGGCCGCGGCGCGGATGTTCGCGAGAGGGCGAAAAGGCGTTGCGACTGCGGGAACCGGTCCCGACATGGCGCCGCGTGGAAACCTGACCGAGCACCTGGTGATTGCACTCAACATGGCTTGCGGGCGAGTTCATCGCGAGGGTGATCGGTTGCCGAACCCGGGTGTGCTGTCTCCGCAACGCAATCGCCGGGCACAGGCCACGCCGCCGTGGCCATCTTACGGCAGCGGGCCCCGTTCCCGCGTTCGAGGGCTCGGGCAACTGATCGGCGAGATGCCCACGGCCGCGCTTTCGGATGAGATCCTCGAGCCCGGCGAAGGGCAGGTCAAAGCGCTGCTGTGCATCGGTGGCAATCCTGTTGTCGCGTGGCCCGATCAACAGAAGACGGTACGCGCAATGGACGAGCTGTCGCTGTTGGTGTGCGTCGATATCCGAATCTCGGCGACATCCAAGATGGCCGACTACGTGCTCGCGCCGAAGTTGACACTGGAGCGCGCCGACCTCCCGGTGCTGTGCGACAACTGGTACGAGGCGGCTTACACCCAATACGCGGCACCGGTCGTGGATCCGCCCGAGGGTGCTGACGTTCTCGAGGAATGGGAATTGTATTGGGAAATGGCGCACCGGATGGGGTCGCAGATCCTGTTGCCGGGCGGTCCGCTGGCGATGGATGAACGTCCCAGCAAGGACGACGTGCTCGACCTGATCACGAACCGCAAACGCTTTCCGCTCGAGCAGATCAAGAGCCACGAGGGCGGACACATCTATGAAGGTGTCGAAGAGATCGTTGGCGCGGCCGATCCCGATTGCGAAGCGCGTATCCAACTCGCCCCGGAAGGCATCACGGCCGAACTTGCCGAGGTACGAACTGAATCCGGCGTCGAAAGCTTCAGTCATCGTCTGATCAGCCGCCGACTGCGACATGTCTACAATTCGAGTGGACAGCAACTCGACGCGATTCGGGCCAAGGGCACGACGAATCACGCTTTCATCAACCCGCTCGATCTGGAAGAGGTCGGCGTCGTGTCGGGCGACATCCTCGAGATCACCTCTTCCCACGCGTCGATCCTCGGTGTCGCACAAGCGGCCGCCGACGTCCCGCCCGGTGTCATCTCGATGGCGCACGCATGGGGCGACCCGTCGATCGATCCCAAAGAGGTTCGCGAAATCGGCTCGTCGACCAACCGCCTGGTGTCGAACGAAACCGACTACGACCCGATTTCGGGCATGGCTCGACAAAGTGCGATCCCGGTGAACCTGCGCCCAGCGCCGATCCGGTAACGGAGAAGCGCGTGTCCCTGCGGAGAGTGTTTCAAACCGGATAGACTTCGGTGCTTGGTGACCCCCCACTGCAGTATTCGCCGGGGAGTCGGAGGTCGACATGCAGTTGGGAACGGTGAAACAGATTTTTCGCTATCCGGTCAAGAGCATGG
>JAJDAM010000010.1 GCA_029261905.1 Deltaproteobacteria bacterium | reverse complement strand
CCCAATGTGGACGCGTCGTTTTCGGGTATCCCGTTTCGAACCAACAGCCTCGGCTTTCGCGGCCCGGAATACGCAGCGCGGCCGCCCCCGGGCGTGTTCAGAATCGTGATCACGGGCGATTCGTTCGTGATGGGTTGGGGGGTGCGCGAATCGGACACGTACGCAGCGCAGCTCGAGCGGCTGCTGAACGAACAGACGGGTCGTGCGGGTCATCAAGTGATCAACGTCGGATTGCTGGACATCAATATTGCAGGTGCGATGAGCCGATTGACGACCGCGATCGACGCGTATTCACCCGATCTGATCGTCTACGGCGCGACTCTCAACGATATCGACGGACCACGTTTCGTGCGCACCTATCCTGCATTGCGGGGAATCGCGTCCGCTCTTCGGTATCGAAAGTACGCGGAATCGCACAGTCGTTTGTTGAGGTTGTTGTGGCCGCGCTGGGTCGCACTCGAGCAGCGATTCGCGCCGACGATCGACTATGCTGGCGCGCTCCACCACAACTACTTCGAAAACGAAGCCGCCTGGGATGAATACACTGCCGGGCTGGACGAATTCGCATCGATTGCCGCAACTACGGAGATCTGCGGTCACGTGCTGATTCACACGAACCTCAACGCACTCGACGCCGACCACGAGTTCGTGGACATCTATGCGCGGATCGAACAAGCCGCATCCGATCGCGGCCTTCCGGTCACCGTCTCGTTTCCGTATTTCACCGGTCGGCGCCCGCTGGATGTGAAGCTCAGCATCGCGGATGCCCATCCGAACCCCGAGGGCCACGCAGTACTCGCTCGCGCACTGTTCGACGGCCTCCGCTCGCTGCCGGACCGATGTCGTTTGAAAGCGCCTCGGTCGGGCATGGAACGCGAGTGAGCGATCGACTTCGCGTTCTGGTGACCGATGGGCAGTGGCGCAAGTCGTTGGCAATCGTCCGAGCACTCGGAAGGCAGGGACATGTTGTCGAGGTCGCGGGCGAGACCTGGGCGACCACGAGTTTCTTTTCCAAATACTGCAGCCAAAGGCGGATCTTCCCGACAGCGGATCGCGATCCGGATGCCTGCCTGGCTGCGCTCGAGCACACCGTTTCTGCCCAGCACTACGACCTGTTGATTCCCACCGAGGACAAGACCGTCGCGATCTGCGCGGAGCACCGCGGCAGACTCGCACGCCACACGGTCGTGCCGTTGCCCGATTACGAGACGCTGCTGAAGGCTGCCGACAAAGCGTTGACGGTCGAAGTCGCCCGCGCCTGTGGTGTGCCGATGCCGAAAACCCATGTGTTTGCGGACCTCGCCGAATTCGAAACCTCGAGTGCATCGATTGAAATGCCGGTGTTGATCAAACCCCGGTCGAGTTCGGGATCCCGCGGTATTCAGCGCGTCAGCGATCGTTCGAAGCTGGCGGCGACCTATCGAGCGGTTCACGCCGACCATCCGCTGCCGTTGATTCAGGAAACGATTCCGGCCGGTGGAGCGGCGCGTGGCGTTTCCGTGTTGATGGGCCCGGACGGCGAAGTGTGGGCCAGCTTCGTGCACGAGCGAATTCGGGAGTACCCGATCCATGGCGGACCGAGCACGCTGAGAGTCTCCGTCCATGATCCCGTACTCGTCGAGCGATCGATTCGGCTGCTGCGCTCGATCGGTTGGGTCGGAATGGCGATGGTCGAGTACAAGCAGGATCCGCGGGACGCCGAATTCAAGCTGCTCGAGATCAATCCGCGCTTCGTGGGATCGCTGCAGTTGGCGATCAGTGCGGGGGTCGACTTCCCGAACCTGTTGTGTCGCGCCTTTCTGGGTGGAACTCGACCTCCGACGCCCGAGTATCCAGACGGTGTGATGTGTCGATGGCTGCTACCGGGTGATCTGCTGCACTTCGCGACGAACCCGAACCGGATGAGCCTCGAGCCGAGCTTCTTTCGGTTCAGGGATCCGAATCTCAGCTACGACATCTGCTCGTGGGAAGATTTCGGACCGGTGGTCGGGCGGCTGCTGGCGATGGCGGTGCTTCTTGTCGATCCTTCGAAACGCGCGATGGTGTTCGGTCGTCAGCGCGATTCGGGCGACTGATCGCTCGTCAGCGGCGTGGCGTATTCGCCGCCACTCGTTTCGGCGGGGTCGAGTCGCAGGCGCAAGATCCCCAGTTCCTGTGCGAGACGCAGGTTCTGTCGCATCAGGCCGGAAACGACGACCGTCAGATACAACAGAAGCGCGAAACACAGCAGGATCGCAAACCCGAGCAGGAGTGCCGGCTCGTACTGGATGCCGAGCCAACGTGCGAGTGCAGCCCAGGGAGAGATCCACAAGCTCGTCACCAGAGGTGCGATCGCGACGATCAACCAGGGCAACCAGAGTTCGTCCTTCAGGCGTCGGCGGCGAATCAATTCGACGACGATGACCGTCAGTGCGATCGAACTCAATGCGGCGACGGTTTGGAACAGGCGAATTTCCACGGTGGCAACCTCCGGGAGCTGGCTCGGGTCATGCATCAATGGAGTGCCGCGCTGCGACACTCGCTTCTCGTCTCGTCAGACCTTGGGTCGGATACGCGCGACCAGCAGCGCGATCGTGACTTTGGCCATGTAGTAAAGCCCGTCGAGTCGACCGATCGACGAGTTCCCGGAGGGTCGCTCCCGCATGCGGGTCGGCACTTCCCGGATTTCGAAACCGCTGCGCGCGAGTCGAACCAGAGCATCGACTTCGGGGTAGTCCGATGAATACTCTTCCGCCAACAACACGGCCGCCCGCTCGTTGGCAGCCCAGCAGCCCGAGGTCGGGTCCGATACGCGAATCCCGCAGGTCAGTCGCAGCAGCGTTGCGAACCAACGAATCCCCATCCTGCGTGCCGAGGTCGATTGGAAGCCCTCGTTGGTCAGGTAGCGGGATCCGATCACGAAATCCGCGCTGCCATCGCGAAGGGGTGCGAGAAGCTTCGGCAGCACGGCGGGGTCGTGCTGCCCGTCGCCGTCGATACGAGCGATGATGTGGCAACCTCTTTCGACACCACAACGCAGGCCTGCCTGTACGCTGGCGCCGATCCCGCAATTGAACGGCAACTGCAGAACGCTCGCGCCGGCCTTTGCAGCGGCTGCGCCGGTTCCGTCCACTGAACCGTCATCGATGACGAGGATCGTCACCGGTTCGGAACACCGCCGCGTTTCCTCGACCACGCGGCCGACGTTGCCCACCTCGTTGTATGCGGGCACGACGACCAGTACGTCGATCGGAGTCTGGGCCGAAGTTTTTCGCAGCGCTTCGAGTCCACTGTCGGGCGGGTCCGAGCGGTTCATGGCGTGTGAACCTTGCGTGGTCCGGGGATGGCGAACAGCGCGAGTGCGATGATGAAACCGACTGCAGTGGTCGCGAGTCCATATCGAAGCGATGCAGGTCGATATTCGAAGTGAATCCGGTGGCGACCCGCCGTCAGCTCCACACCCCGCAGCACGTAGTCGACCCGCAGGATCTCCGCCGCGTGCTCGTCGATCGTGGCTTCCCAACCGGGGTACCACGCGTCTGCCAACACGAGAATTCCGTCTTCGGAAGTCTCGACTTCGACGTCCACCTGTGTCGGAGAAGGTCGGCGAACCTGGGCTTGGGTCGGCGGCAACAAGGCATCGCTACGATACCGTTTGGAAAGCGGCGTCTCCACGATCACCTCGAAGTGCGGGTCGAAATTGGCCGACAGTACACGCTCGAGTGCCTGCTCCGGGGAACTCACCCGATGTGTCCCATAGCTGACCCAAGCCTCTCCGATGCGATCTTCGTTTCGATACAACGTGCGTCGCGAGCCCGCCGGACCCACGGGTAGCAATCCGCGGCTTCGAAAGTCGTCGGCCCGGCTTCTCGGGCCGACCAGCAGGTCGACGTTCATCGCGTCGAGAAAACCGCCAGCGCGCAGGACCTGCAACCACCTCACTTGCTGGCTGGTTTCCGACAGGAGCCGCCTCTGCAGCGCGGCAAAGCGCGGGCTGGAAAACGTGATCTCCATTCCCAGCATGACCGGTACCCGCTCCGACAAGCCGGTTCCATGGGTCCGGTCGATCTCGGACACTGCGCGGCCCGCAGGGACGACCCCCGCACGTTCTGCAAGCGCCCGGACTCGAAATGGCGCGCTCGGATAGTCGAATTTCCCGGTAGAACCACCGAATGGATACGTGGCGATCTGGCCGAACATCAGTGTGGACACGCCGGCGAACGCCGTCCATTTTCGACGCGACCCGGCGGGAGCGAACGCTGCAGCGCCGAGAATCAATCCGCCGGCCAGCCCCAACAGGTTCGCGTCGTCGCTCCCGTACAACCGTGACGAAAGCGGGATATTGCGGCGACTGCCGTCTGTCGGAATCGGTTCGGACTCGGGTCCCATGCTCGCGAAACACAATCCAGCCCATGCCAGTCCGAAAACCAGCACGCAGGCCCGCGTCCATTTGCCTGCCCACTTGCTTCTCCCCAGTGGATGGCCCGCCGCGGCATTCGCGCCTTCAAAAGACTGCGCGCCGAGTGCAACGAGCCATGCGAGATAGAACTGCAACAGGAACAGCCAGACCAGGCCGTGGCGAATCAACGAAAAGCCCGGGATGAATCGGATCATCAGCCAGCCTCCGACGGCGAACAGCAGGCAGGTCAACGCGCCGATCGCTGCAGGGAAAGCGGTTTTTCGCGCGATTGCGGCGATCCAGAACCCGGCCAGGCCCGGAAATGACATGAATATGAAGTGCCATCCGGCCGGACCGCGCTCGTTGATCAAGAAGCTGATCGAGGGAAGAAGGGGAGGGGCGCTCTGCGCGACTTCTGCAGCACGCTGCGAGATCGAGGAGATCTCGGCGAGCGGAATGAGTTGGTATGCCGCGATGCAGCTTCCCAGCACGAAGGCGGTCGCAATACGAGGCAGAGTCTTCCAGGGCTGCTGCTGCCAACGTCCGGTCCAGTACATCGCGACCGAATGCACAGCCAACAGCGGAGCGAGGCTGAGGGTAAATGCCGGATAGCCGGCGACGAGTTGCATCGCGATCGCTACCGCGAGCGCTGCGATCGCCGGTCCCCGCCAGCTTCGCGCGGCGTGGTCGGCCAGCAAGAACACGATCGGAACCCAGACCATGCACGCGATACGGTTCGGGTGATAGTTCGACAACAGCATCGTGGTCGTGAAGGTCCAGTACACGGTGCCGGCCAGTGCGCCGAGGCCGCCGATACCGAGTTGGCGAGCGAACAGCAGAAACCCACCGGCGAGGATCGCGAAGTGTGCGATCAGAAAGGTCTGCATGGCTGCGCCGGAATCGAGCCACGCGAACGCCAGAATCTTCGGGGGGTAGAGGGCTGCAGGCTGGGCCGTTGCCAGGAACGGGAGGCCGCCGTACTCGAAGGTGTTCCAAATGGGCATTCGTCCGGCGGCCATCTCGTCGCTGCCGAATTCGAACCGTGGCAAGAAGTAGTTGTAGTAGTCGAATGTCCCGATCGTCGGCCGAGGGCTGCCGGCTTCGATCGCCCGCGGGATCGACACGCTCCACAGCGCCACGATCCCGATCAACGCGATGGCGGCCGGCCATCCGAAGCCGCGCCATGCGGATTCCACTGCTCCCACCGATCGGAGGTCCCGGCCGGGCTCTTGCGGGGGCGCGGCTCGCTTCACGCCGTGATCACTCGATGCTTCGGCTGATGCACGGGAGATAGCTTACTGGCGACTGCAAGAGCATTGGGGAAGCCCAGCGTGAAATCTGGAAATCTCGCGCGGTGCGAAGCCTCGGGTAGTCACTCCCGAGCACGCTCTCGCTGTGTGGCGCGGCAAACGAGTGGCTCCTCGGGTAGGACTCGAACCTACGACCCAGCGGTTAACAGCCGCTTGCTCTACCAACTGAGCTACCGAGGAATTCTCGAAAGGTCGGGAGTCTAGCCCGCATCTCGTTTCACGCCTCTCCTGAAGCGCGCGAATTAGTAGGACTATTGCGCGCCGACCGCGGTCGGCCATGCGACCTCGACGATCTGTGACGGCGGCGCAAGTGTCTTGTCCGGTCGTTCCAGGACCACCGAGTAGCGGTACTGCTGGCCGGCTTGAACCTCTGGGTCCAAAAAGTGGTCTTCCGTGGTGAACCCCAGATTGCGGCGTCCGAGCAGGTCGTGTCGAAAGACATGTCCCCCGCGGAATCGCTCTCCGGTGCCGGAATCCCAACGGAGCTGGACCCCGGCGTCTACGCTGCTGACCTCGAGCCCATAGCTGACGCTGACGACATCGACCGGCTCGGCAGGCATGCTCTCGAGCCCGTCTCGGTCGACTGCGACGATCGAATAGGAGACTGCCTCCCCAGCACCCACGGCACGGTCTTGGATCCAGGATTCCTCAGAGGAGACGGTGGCAACGATTTTCGGCATTTCTGAGGGGTTGCGCGTCCGCAAGAGCCGGTATTCCAAGATGTCCGGTTCCACGTTGGGTTCCCATGTCAGCACGTTGCTTCCGAGTCGCTTTTCGGTTGCCTGCAGATTCAACGGTGGAAGGGGCTCGGGTTTGGTCACTGCGAGGACCGGTTCGGTCGGAGGCCCGAGCCCCCCAGCTTGGTTGGTCGCACTCACCCGGTAGTAGAAGACCCGCAGGTCTCCGAGCCCCGTATCGACGAACGTGGTCTCGTAACGGCCACTGAGCTTTGCGAGCAGTTCGTAGGGACCGGCGACCGAGGGGCTGCGAAAAATCCGATAACCCTCGACCAGCCGATCGGATGATGGGCGCCAGCTCAGCGGTACCTGGCGGGGCTGCCGGCTGTATGCGCGGAGTTCCTCTGGAGCGTCAGGCGGTGGGGCGGTCGTTGCACTCGCCACTAAAGACGGAGCCGCAGCTGGCGCGCCGGAAGGCGAGATGGCTCGAATTCGATAGAACCAGGTCAATCCGTCATGCAGATTGACCAGCGTAAACGGGGTGCTTTCGTCCGGTGCCGGATCCACTGCGCGATCCGACTCCGGCTGGCTGCTGCGGTCGATATAGCGGGTGTTCAGCCGACCCTGCACGGTTGCCAGCAGTTCGAACGGGCCCTCTCGCTCCGAAGATCGCTCGATCCAGTATCCGCCGACCTGGCCGACCAGTACCGGTTCCCACTCGAGCGGAATCGCGCGCAATTCGCCGCTGTAAGCGACCAGTCCCTGCGGCCGCTCCAGCTCCGAACTGGATGATTCGCTCGAATCGAGGGTGGGTAGTGGTTCGATTCCCGCGCTGTTGAACCACCACGGTGCGGTATTTGCACATCCAACCCCACCCAACGTCAGCGCGATCACCGTCAGAAAGGCCGCGCGCACTGACCTCATCGCCGACGACTCGCGACGTCCGGCTCCGAACGCAATCGTTCCAGGTTCGCGAGCTGCCCCTCCGCCCGGTCCGCGTAGGCCTTTGCGCGCTCGTTGCTCGGAGCGATCAGCAACACGCGACGC
>JAJDAM010000009.1 GCA_029261905.1 Deltaproteobacteria bacterium | reverse complement strand
TGGCTAGGGTTCCGCCATGACGGAACCCCTGATTCTCATCCAACGCGACGGCGACGTCGCGGTACTCACCTTCAATGATCCCCAGCGCCTGAACGCGATGACCCAAGCCATGGGCGAAGCCTTCGCAGCGCAGGTTGCGGTACTGAGCAGCGACACGGCTCTACGCGCTTTGGTTCTCACGGGCGCGGGCCGCGCATTCTCGGCGGGAGGCGATCTCGACATGATCCAGGCGCGAGCGGACGAGGGAGCGGCCGGGCCGGGCATCGCACGGCGGTCGATTCGCGACACGATGCGCGCGTTCTACAAGCTGTTTCTGTCGGTCCGCGATCTCCCGTGTCCGACGATCGCTGCAATCAATGGGGCGGCAGTCGGCGCTGGATTCTGCGTCTCGTTGGCCTGCGACGTTCGGATCGCCTCGAGCCAGGCCAAGCTCGGACTGAATTTTACCCGTCTCGGATTGCAGCCGGGGATGGGTGCCACATGGACACTTCCCAGGCTCGTGGGTCCCGCGCACGCGGCCGAGATCCTGTACTCGAGCCGGGTTTTCACTGGCGAGGAGGCGGCCCGGATCGGGCTCGTCAACCGGGCGCTCGATCCAGACGACGTCGTCAGTGCGGCTCGCGAGCTGGCGAACGAATTCGCCAGCAACGCGCCCGCTGCAGTCCGAGCGACCAAGCGCGCCTTGGCACGAAGTTCAGATGCCACTCTCGAAGATCAGCTCAGTTTCGAAGCCCAGGAACAGGCCATCACCTTCGAGACCCGAGACGCCCACGAAGGCATCGCCGCCGCCAGAGAACGACGCGCTCCGAAGTTCTCGGGCGAATGAGACGAGGGGTTCGCCGCGGGCCGTCAGGCGAACCGGTCCGGGGCGAATGGTTCGGCTTCGTCTGAAACCTGTCCCTCGACGATCAACTCGACGATCGACGCCGCGGTCAGTGCGCTGAGCAGTACTCCGTGCGGCCCGTGTCCCGTGGCGAGAACCAACCCCTCGACGTTCGGCACTCGCCCGACCAGTGGCATCCGATCGGCCGTGCGCGCATACGACCCGACCCACGTCCGCCCACGAGTGAAGTCGGCGATCCGCGGGATGACGTGCGAAGCGGCATCGATCAGGTCTGCCGGGCCGTCGACGTGGGTCCAGTCGCGTGTCGAATTCGGGGCAGGCTCGGCGTCGGATGCCATCTCGAGTGTTCCTGCCAGGCCATCTCCGATCCACAGCTCGCCGAGATCGGAGATCAACTGCAAGCCACCGGCCGAAACACTTCCCGGCAGGCTCAGCCCGGATGGCTCCAGCTTCATTGCCCCGCCCGCGACAGTCTCGTACTCGACCGTCGCCCCCACCCAATGCGCGACTTCTGCGGTCCAATTTCCGGTGCAGATGACCACTTCGCCGGTAGCGAACAACTCATCGGAGCCGGTCAAGACGCCCGCAACGCAACCGTCCGACATCGCCAGACCCACGGCCGGCTTACCAAACTCGAATCGTGCACCGTAGTGTTCCGCACCCCGAGCGAATGCGCGGGCAAGGCGGGCGCCGTCGACCTGAGATTCTCCGGGCGACCAGATCCCGCCATGCCAGCGCCGATCCAACCGCGAATCCCATGCCTCCAGATCTGCGCGGTCGTACCATTGGCAACCCTGGTGAGATGCGTCGACCACACGGCGTCGCATCGCATCGCAGTCCCGCTCGCTGGCCAGCCGAAGCAACCCTGTGTCATCGATGCGCGGGTCGAGGGTCGACACTTCCGCAAGTTCAGATTCGATTTCGCGAAGGGCCTCGAGTGACGACCACCCCGCTCGGGCGCGCACGTCGTCCCGCGCGTCGAGTGGTGCGAGCAGACTGACCGGCCCGGAAGATGCGTGTTGCGCGAGCCTGTCGCGCTCGATCACGGTCACACTCAGGCCGGCCCGGGCCAGCCAGAAAGCGGTCGCACAACCGATGATCCCAGCACCTACCACAACGGTGTCTGAGGTTTCCACAGCGACGCCTCCTCGATAATCGGCGCCCGATTCCGCGTTTTTGGGTTGATTCTCGATTCAAGAAAGTGGTATCTGGCTATGGGTAGTATGACACCGAATTCGCCCTCGAATCTTCCCAATCGCTCGGTTCCGGATGGCCCGATCAACCCGAAGGATCTGCTGAGACTCGCTCGATCGAAGGACAGCGATGCAAAATCGTCGCTGGCGACGATTTCCGCCGAGGCGCTCGCCTACGCATGTACTGAACTCGATGCAAAATCGCGTGGCGAGTTCCTGATCAGAATCGAGAATCCCGAAGAGGTGGTCCCGCTGTTGCCCGAGACCGAGTTTGCTCTCGCGCTCAATGCGGTCGGCAAGGAGGAGGCCGGCTGGCTGTTGGCGTTTTCGACCGAGGAGCAGCGAATCGCGTGCATCGACATGGACTGCTTCGATCCGGACGGATTCCAGCCGGAACGGATGGTGGGTTGGATCGATGCCATGATCGATGCCGGCCCATCCACGTTGATTTCTGCATTCCAGGATCTC
>JAJDAM010000008.1 GCA_029261905.1 Deltaproteobacteria bacterium | reverse complement strand
CGTGGCGCAATGTGTGGCGCAATCCGCGCCGTTCCGCGGTGGTAGTCACTGCGGTCGCGGTGGGGATGGCCGGTGCGTTGATCGCGATGGCGTTCAACTACGGCATGATCGTGCAGATGGTCGAGACGGCAATCGGTACCGAACTGGGTCATATCCAGATCCACGCCTCCGGCTACGACGCAAACCCTGAACTACGGGTTCGAATGCAAGACGGTGGAGAACGATCGAGCGCGGTTCTCGGACGAAACGACGACGTCCAGGCATTCGCGCGGCGTGTGCGCGGCGAAGGGCTCGTGGTTTCCGCAGAAGCGAGCGTTGGCGTTCGGGTCGTTGGGGTCGAACCCGAAAACGAATCGAAGATCTCGATCGTCGCCGACTCCATGACGTCTGGCAGCTACCTGGATGGCAGTAAGAGTCGCGTCATCATCGGCGAGCGACTCGCAGAGAGGCTTCACGTCGAGGTCGGCGACAAGATCGTGTTGTCGGTCACCGACATGACGGGAGACATCACGGGGGCCGGCCTCAGGGTAGGGGGCATCTTCCATACCCCCTCAGCCGATCTCGATTCGGGGACGCTGTTTCTCCCGTTGGCCGAAAGCCAGAAATTGCTGGCGTTGGAGAACGGGATATCGGAGATCGTGATCGTCGGAAACGACAGAACCGGTGTGGATGAGCTGCGCCACGCTTTGGCTTCGGACCTCTCCGGGCTCGAAGTGAAGAGCTGGAAAGAACTGCAACCGGTGTTGGACTACATGGTCACCGTGTTCGACCAGATGGGATACATCATCTATGGCGCCGTGTTCATCGCAATGTTGTTCGGGATCGCCAATGTGCTGTTGATGACGATCTATGAGCGCGTTCGGGAAATCGGAATCCTGATGGCCATCGGTATGTCGCGTTCCCGGCTGGCGCTGTCGATCGTACTCGAGTCGTTGATCGTCACGTTGGGCGGCCTCGCGGTCGGTTTCGCGGTGGCATTGGCGATTCTTGCCGGATTGCGCGATGGGATCGACCTCAGCTCGTTTTCAGCGGGACTGGAAGCATTCGGCGTTGGGCAGCGCATCAAGCCTGTTCTCCGCACCGGTGACTTCGTGGTTCCTACGGTCGTGGCGTTCATCACTGCGGCGGTGGCAAGCGGTTGGCCCGCCTATCGTGCGACGCATTTCCGGCCCGCAGAAGCTGTGCGGCACGTGTAGAAACGAAACAGCTCTCGCGATCGAGACCGCGAGAGCATTGGCGGGAGCCGTGATGTCGATCCTTGAAGCGCAGGGCGTCTACAAGACCTACGTCACCCGTGGAGTCGAAACGCCCGCTCTGTTCGGTGTCGACCTGACGATCGGCGAGGGCGAGTTCTCCGCGTTGGCGGGGCCGAGTGGCTCGGGCAAAACGACGCTCCTCAACCTGTTTGGTGCGCTCGACGAGCCGACCCGTGGTGAGGTGCTGCTCGATGGAGACCGGTTGTCGGAGCTCTCGTCGGCGGCCTTGTCCGAGCTGCGGCTTCGAAAGCTCGGGTTCGTGTTCCAGGCCTACAACCTGATCCCAGTGCTGACCGCCCGAGAGAACATCGAGTTCGTGATGGAGCTGCAAGGGCTCGCGAAGAGCGAACGGCGCAAGCGCGCCGACGAACTGCTCGAGGAAGTCGGTATCCCCGAGATGGGCGACAAGAGACCGCTCGAAATGAGCGGCGGACAGCAACAGCGGGTTGCGGTCGCGCGCGCGATCGCCAGCCGCCCGAGGATCGTACTCGCAGACGAGCCGACCGCGAATCTCGATTCGGCGACGGCCGGCAATCTGCTGGACCTGATGGTCCACTTGAACACAGAACAGGGCATTACGTTTCTGTTTTCGACCCACGATCCGCGGGTCATCGAACGAGCCCGTCGAACGATCCGACTGGCGGACGGAAAAGTCGTCGCGGACGAGCTGGGCGGGTGAAGGCCACCGCCGCGATAGCGCCGTGCGTCGCGTGGCTGTGTTGCATCTTCGGGTTCGCTGATGCCAGCCACGCGCGCGAACTGTGGCGCCGCGGCGAAGCTTCCATCGAGTTGAGCGGATCGCTCTACGAGCAGGTGGTGCTGACTCGAGGCACGGATGTCGACGATTTTCTCGATGCGTCGATGACCGATCCGAATTGTCTGTTCGCAGCGACTTTTTCCGATTGTCGCGGTTTCGATGAGGTCGGCGAGTGGTTCGTTCCGATTTCATTGACACGCATGCGAACCAAGCTCGAGGTCGTCGTCAACGAGCATTGGTCGGCAGTCGTCGAATACGATCACGAACTGCTGGTCGGCCGGATCAAGGGCCTCGGCTCGGGGTTGGGGGGCGATATCGGTCGAGACAGCTTTCTCGGAGCCGAACAGGATATCGCCAGCGGCGAGTACGCGAACTGGCGACATGTGTTGTATCGCGGTTTCGTTCACTTCGAATCTCAGCACGTCGAAGCGACGGTTGGACGGCAACGCATCCCGTGGGGAGTGGGCCGGCTGTGGAATCCGATCGATCGATTCAACGCGATCCCCCCACTCGCGCTGCAATCGAGCCAGAGCGCCGGGGTCGACTCCATCGACGTGCGCTGGTTGTTGTCGGGCTTCACGTTCATCGAGGCTGTGTTTGCGCCGGGGCATGTCGCGGACGATCGATCGTATGCACTGCGGCTGCACGGTGTTGCCGCCGACATCGATTACTCGGTCGTCGCGGGCGTGTTCGAGGAGGCCTGGACGGTCGGGTTCGATCTCGCGGGGAACCTCGGCGACGCCGCGGCGCGGCTCGAGTTCGTCTACACGGACCCGGAGCGGAACGTCTGGCCGATCGAGCGCAGCCGGCCGAAAGAACTCGGACACTTCGTTCAGGTGGTGGCGTCGATCGACTACTTGTTCGATATCGGTACGGGGCTCTACGTACTCTTCGAGTATCTCTACAACGGGAATGCCCTCGGTTTCGGCAAGGGGAGGGCGGGGCCACTGCTGCCTCTGTTCGAAGCCACCGATGTCGTGCCAGCGGGTCTCATCGGCCCGCCGAGTCTGGCGGGACCGTTCGTCACCTCAACGACGCCGGACGCGTTCGGTGGTAGCCGGGTCATCACGCGCTCCGAGCACCTCAGCGGCCTGCAACTCGGCTACGACGTGACACCGGAAATTCGCTTCAACTGGCTCACGGTGATGGACTGGCAGGGGAAGAGCGCGAACTTCTTCCCGTCGGTGACCTTCACGCCCCGCGATTGGCTGGAGGTCAGCGTCGGCGCGCAGGTCCCGGTCGGCGGGCGTCTGAGCGAGTACGGATCGGGCGAACCGTTGGGATTCATGCTGATCGAGGCATTTTACTAGAAGCCATCTCATAAACCCCGACCGAGCCAGGGGCCCGAATTCGGCCCGAGATCAAGGCGCGAAATCGCAGGCATAGCAGCGCTACGGCGAGGTTTCGCAACGCAGAGATCGGGTCGAAGGCGGGTGCCTGGCGACCGAGGGGTTTATGAGATGGCTTCTAGGGTTCGCTCGGGCTCGTCGGTGAGTCCGCCGGGACGCCAAACCCAGGCGTAGACGATCGCCCCTTGTGGCGGCGCGGTCGACGAGCGAAATTCCGTCGACCATCGCGGACGCACCGTTCGCAGGAGAACTCATGAACCGCTATGTCGACGTCGGCACCTCCATCGCCAGCACATTGGCCCGTGCCGCATCCGGGCTGACGGTCGGCCCCCTCGGAGAGCGGCCCGAACAACTGCTCGAGATTTACGAGTTCGAGAACTGCCCCTACTGCCGGAAGGTTCGCGAGGCGCTGTCGATCCTCGATCTGGACGCGATGAT
>JAJDAM010000007.1 GCA_029261905.1 Deltaproteobacteria bacterium | reverse complement strand
GCCATATTCCTTTTCGATCACTTGCATCAGGTCGAGAGTGGAGACGACACCACAAAGACGCCCATTGCCCTTCACCCAAACACGATGAATCTGGTTTTCGCGAAGGCAGCGGGCGACGTCGGCGACCGTCGCTTCAGGTGTCACGGTGACGACGGTCTTTGTCATCACCTCTGCGACTGTTCTCACACCGAGTCGGTCCTGGAATTCGCTGACGTCGCCCGTCCAATCCGGCGGAGAGAATTCCAGCACGTCGCGCAGGTAATCGATCGTGGCCAAGGCAGTATCGCGATCGTCTTCCTGGGCCCGAAGCAGATCGCTCGTCGTGATCACACCCGCGAGCTGACCTTCGTCATCTACGACCGGTGCGCCGTGGATGTTCTCCGAAACGAAAACAGCCAGCGCCTCCCGCAGTGATGAGTCGGGACCGATGGAGACCACCGAATCCGTCATGATGTCTCTCGCCGTCATTGATCTCGCCACCGCCGTACCCCCTCGTCTCGTGCTCCGCGCGGCAAAGAAATGCGAGTGCGCGTGCTTGTTTTCGTGTCCGCACCTGGGTGCGCAGGAGCCCGGTCCGCAGACTCACCACTGTCAGATAAAGCAAGCCACGTGCCATGGCGAGACGTCCACTGTTCCGGATTGGCTTCAGGGATCGCTGGAAAACGCGGCTCTCTATCGAACCCGAGGAGACCGCCCAATGCCGACAGCGAGTCGATTGGCAACCGGATTGAAGACCAGATCAGATCGAGACATCAATACGAAAGAGGCACACCCAGTCCGAATCAGTGTGGAGATTTGACACTCATTGGGACTATTTGACTCATATTGATTTTGCTTCGAACTAGCTCAACCCAGCGCTTCGCCTGCGTGATGCGCCCGATCCGGCCCGTGCACCATGACGCCAAACCACTGCCTCAGCGTGAACTCGCAACGCCCAGAATCGGGATCACCGCGGCGTACGCCAGGCCCGTAATCAAAACGATCCCGAGGACATTCAACCAGAGCCCCGCGTGAACCATTTGCGAGATTGAAACGTGTCCAGAACCGAAGACGATCGCATTCGGTGGCGTCGCAACGGGCAGCATGAACGCGCAGCTGGCAGCGACAGCAGCGGGAACGATCAACAGCAGTGGATCCGCCCCCAAACCGCCCGCAAGCCCGGCCAGAATCGGGACCAGAGTCGCGGTCGTAGCGGTGTTGCTGGTCAACTCGGTCAAGAACACGACCAGCGCGACGATCGCGAGCATCACGACGATGATGGGCAGCTCACCGTAACCAGCGAAATAGCTGCCGATCCAGTCGCCCACGCCGTTGTGACCGATCGCAGATGCAAGGCTCAATCCGCCACCAAACAGGATCAGTACTCCCCATGGCAGCCGAACCGCCGTCTCCCAGTCCATCGTGAACTTGCGCTTCGATGCGTCCACGGGGATGCAGAACAGCGCCATTGCGGCGAATATCGCTATCCCGGTATCGCTCAGGCCCGCAAGGGGCCGTACGCCCTGCCAGGCCAGATCGACCAGCAGCGGACGTGAGATCCACAGCGACGCCGTCACCGCGAACACCACCAGCGTGATTCGTTCACCGCGTCCGAGCCGACCCAGGCCAGCGAGCGCTCGTTGAATCTCATCTCGGCCTTGCTCGATGTGTCGTTCTCCGAGTGGGTACAGCCAGCGCGTGAGCATCCACCAGGTCAAGGGCAGAAAGCACGCGACCAGCGGCAAACCGAACGCCATCCAACGGACGAAGCTGATCTCGAATCCCAATTCGCTCTTCACGTAGGATGCGAGAAACAAGTTTGGAGGCGTCCCAATCAGCGTCCCGATCCCGCCGATCGAACAGCCGTAGGCGACGCCGAGCAAGAGCGCGACGCGGAAGTTGTCGTCTTCGGGTTCGTCTCCAGCGAACCCCGCCACCGACAGCGCTACGGGTAGCATCATGACAGCGGTAGCCGTGTTGCTGACCCACATACTGAGCATTGCACTCACGCCCATGAAACCGCCGACGAGACGCGATGCCTTCTGGCCTACGAGCGACAGCACGTGAAACGCGATGCGCTCGTGCAGGCCCCAGCGCTGCATCGAAAGAGCCAGAATGAAGCCGCCCATGAACAGGAAGATCAGCTCGTGGCCATAGGGAGATGCAGTGTCGTGAACCGTGGCGACGCCCATCAGCGGAAACATCGCCAGAGGTAACAGCGCCGTCGCGTAGACCGGGATCGCCTCGGTCATCCACCAAGTGGCCATCCACACCGCGACCGCGACCGTCGCGCGACCGCTGTGGTCGAATACGACGCGATTCTGGGAAGCGTCGTTGAATTCGGTCGGCAGAATGAAGTAGGCCCCCACTGCCAGCAGGGGGCCCAGAGTCAACCCCGCCCAGGCGACTTCGCTGCGTTTGCGCCGAATTCGAGGCGTTTTCTGCATGATTCGACTTGCATGTAGCACCGAAGCCGGGTCAACGCTTACGACGCGACCCGCTCAGGAGCCGTGTGTCAACCCGGGTCAGCCTTCACTTGGATTGCCTCGAGGTAGTCGATGATTCTCAGGATCGTCCCCATCCGCACGTTGTCGACCTGCCGATTATTTCCACGACCCTCGTACAGTTTCTCGCCCCAAACCGGCATGTCGCTCGTGCCGTGGCTGCGAGCCATCCTGCGCCCATCAATGAACTCGACCAGCTCCCGGGCACGCAAGGGACTCCCAAAGCGGGCGGACAATCGTGACAGGTCGGGGGGCCGCGTGGTCAGCGCGGGCGCCACGGGTCCCTTCCCGTCCGCGAAGACTCCATGACAGACCGCGCAGTACCTCCGATAAACGGCGAAGCCTTCATGATCCTTGTCGATCGCTCGCTCGGACGGAGTGTCGGCCGATCCGACCGCGGTCCAGCTCATGGTAAATATTGCGATGATCAATGCGACCGTTCTCATGGCGCGTGCCCCCCTTGGCCTTTCCGACTCAGCCCGAACAACGCGGCCAGGTCATCGTGTGAATCCACTACGGCATCGGCCTCGGGGTGATCGCTGGTGTCATCGTAGGCCCAGCGAATGCGAACCGTCGTCATCCCCAAGGCACGTGCGCCCGCGACATCCGTGCGCCGCAGATCTCCAACATGCATTGCACGCTCGGGTTCGCCGATCGCAGACAGTGCCTGTCGGAAAATCTCCGGGTGAGGCTTGGCGACGCCGGTCTCATCGGAGAATGCCTGGACTTCGAGCCAACGAAGCAGACCGTTCTCGTCGAGCAATCGGCGCACTCCGTCGCCAGACGTAAAACCCGTATCGCAGACGAGTGCCAGGCGGACCCCGGCTCGAGACAAAGCTTCGAGCGTGCGCCGTGCCCCTGGGAGCACGCGAACGTCATGGCTACGAACCGTCGCGTCCAAGCGGTCAACCAGATCAGCAGCCGCTCCAGGCACGTCGGCACGCAGCGTGTCGAGTGCGCGGTGAGCGATGTCGATGGCACTGCTCGGTGTGCCGCCGACCCAGCAGTCCCAGTGATGGTGCCACGCCAGATCGAGTGCAGCACGCGCTGCTTCGGTGCTAGTCGCTGACCCGTGTTCACTCGCGCAGGCGCGGACGTGTTCGACGCGACGTTGGTGAGTCTCTGCTCCGTTCGATTCGACCAATAGCGTTCCCCAACAATCGAAGCAGACCGCCTCGATGTAGCGGGCGATCTTGTTGCGTTGGTCCGAACTCACCCCGATACCGCAAGCGGCGGCACGCCACACGAGTGTGCCAGGACATCATCGACGCTCATCGGCAGAGCGCGATCCGAGTCGACTCTCAGGTATTCGTCCGGCGAAAGCTCGGTGATCGGCTCCCAACGACTCTCGACCCGAGCGAGCCATGGGAACCACGCGAGTTCATCGATCCCCGATGCGAGGCTACGTTCGCGAAGCCGCTGCTCGAGCACGATCCGCGAAGTTCGGCATTCTACGAACAAGAAAGGAGTTGTACATTCGTGCGCCAGCGCGCGCGCACTTTCGCGCTGAGAGCGCGTTGCGAAACAACCGTCCAGAACAGCAGAACGCTGCGTCGCCAGAACGGATCGGGCTCGATCGAGCATCTTTCGATAGATCCGGTCCGTCACGCCCGGTGCGAGATTGTCCAACCAAGCGGCCTCGTGGGCGGCCTGATTCGACGGGATGTGAAGCATCTCGTCACGCGCCTGGTCAGCTTCGATGTGCTCGGCACCCAGCGCGCGCGCCACTTCCCGTGCGACAGAGGACTTACCAGACGCGACCAGGCCTCCTACCGCTATCAGCACGCTGCACCTCCGTCGACGGTTTGGGATACTGTTATCGGCTGCAATGTGAACTCGCGGACTGTGAGACCTACAGTCTCGATGGCCGATCGTGCAGAAGCCGCCGCACCGTTGCAGTCTGAGCACGAGACACCGGTGATCAATGGGTTGTGTCCCGACGATTGTTGGTAGATCTCCAAAATCTCGTTACTCGCGGCGGGGTTGTGGTTTTCCCTCCCTCCGACCCTGGTTCAAATACAAATTATGCTTGTTCAGCAAATACTTCCGCACGTGCCACCAACAATCGTCGGGACACAAC
>JAJDAM010000006.1 GCA_029261905.1 Deltaproteobacteria bacterium | reverse complement strand
CCTCGTCGAACAGCCAGCCGATCCCGTGGTGGATGAACAGGGATTCGAACGCGCCGCTCACGCACATGATCAGCGCGATGTGCCCGAACAGCTCGAGTCGGTCGCGGCCTTCGGGCCTGCTGCCGGGGGTCACGACTCCCAAGTGGCGAGACTCCGTTTTTCGGATAGGCACCGGATCGGCTCTCGATGGCCCGTTGCTCGCTTCATTGTCGTCATGTGTGGTCACGTCCCCGTCACGCCCCGTCATGCTCCGTCATGCAGCCCAGATCCGCTGATTTGCCGTGATTTCGCATGGCGACGGGACGAGTTTTTCCGCAGCCTGCCATGCGGAAGATGTCAGCGCGGGATCCGTGCTGCAACGTGGGCCTGCGAGGGGCCCCGCGAGCCAGAGATGAGCCCGGACGGGACGGAGTGTCAGATGGGGAGCGGCGGGCCGCAGTTGCACAGTCGACCAGCCCTCACGAGCTGGCTGTGGGCCGCGCTTGGCGGGTTGACCTGCGCCGCGATGATTCCGCTCGAGCCGAGCCTGCTCGAAGAGGGCCTGATCGTGCATTTCGCCCAGCGAATGGTGCACGGTGAGCATCTCTATCGCGATCTGGTGTTCTTTTCCGGGCCCTTTCCATTCGAATTGCTCGCGATGCTGTTCCGGATCTTCGGTGAAGAGATCGTCGTAGGCCGGGTGCTCGTCGTGTTGTTGGCCGGCGCTTCCACTGGTTGCGTGCACGCAATCGCCCGTCGTGCCGGAACGGGTGCCGCAGCCCATGCCGCGGCGGCGGCGATGGCCAGTTCTCCCGTGTTGTTGTTTCCGCTGTTGTCGACCTATTTCTATTCGACACTGTCACTGCATCTGGCTGTGCTCGCGGCGTACGCGGCGCTTCGCGGGTTGGATTCAGTGCGCTTCGCGTTTGCGGCGGGCGTGCTGATCGCGTGCATCGCGCTGACCAAGCAAAGCCTGGGTGTCGTATTGGCACTCGGGTTCACCAGTGTGATGTTCGCGAACGGGTCGGCGAGCAGGCGCGTTCGCCAGACGCTCACCCTGGTTGCCGGAGGCGCGGCGGCCGCGCTGGTTACACTGATCTGGTTCGGTCTGCGCGGCGACCTGGGTGCGATGATTCACTCCACAGTCGTCATGCCGTTCGAGCTCGGCGACAGCTTCGCATCGGGATTCGTGAACTTGTGGCCCATCGGAGAGTTCGATTCCGAGACTCGCCAGAACCAGGCTTTCTACGTCCCGCACTTGTACAACATCCTGTCCGAGTTGCCGACCGCCCGCGACCCCGGTTTCGGTCCTCCCATCGTCGCGCTGACCCAGTTCCTGTTCGCGCTGCCCGGTGTCGCGATGTTGCTGCCGCTGGCGCTGCGTTTGTTTGCCGGTCCGCTGCCCGCGAGCATCTGGTTCGGCGAAGCACTGCTGGTTGCGATGATCTTCAATCTGTTCCCGCGCGCGGATTGGGGTCATCTGGTATTCGCGCTTCCGGTGGCTGCGGCGCAGGTGTGGATGACAGTCGGGTCCGCTCGCGAAGCCGGATTCCGAAAAGCGGCTTCCTGGGCGAGTTGGATCTGCGTCGCTGCGCTGGCACTGGCGACTTCTACGGCCGCGACCGAGCTCTACCAGATGGCCGGCGTCGCAAGCCTGGGACCGCGCGTCCCGCAGCTGCCGGTCAGCCGAGCCTATCAGGACCCCGGCGTGGCGCGCGTGATCGAATTCGTGCGCGCGCGCACGGAACCTGGAGAGCGCATTTTTGTAGCACGGGCAGAACCTCTGCTGTACTTCGCGACCGACACGCGCAACCCGACACCCTACGGTGGCGTGCTGCCAGGGGTCCCCGAACCCCAACAACAGACGATCATCGAAGGGCTGCGCGACGTGCGCTACGTGGTGATGAGTGAGATCGATCAACCATCCTTCATGTTCTACCGCGACGAGCTGCCCGCCGTTCAGGCGTATCTGGAGCGCTTCTTCCGCGTTCCGGACGAGTACCGGGTCGACCCCAGTTGGATCCTGGTGCTCGAGCGCAGGCCCGATCGTGGCGCCACGCTGATCGACTTGTTCGACCAGCGTTCGGACGCGCGCGCGTGGAGGCGCAACCGCGATGGGTTCGAATGGGAGAGCACCGCTTTGCTGCCGCAATTGGCCTCTCGCCTGAACCGACGTCCTCTCGCATTCGAGCTGGGCCGCCGCGGCGGTGGATTGGATTTTCGAATCGAAGTTCCCGACCACGCCATCTTCGGCGCGGACGTCGGGCTCCCGACGCTCGGCGGGCCCGGTGATCGCCAGCACGCGCGGGGTATTTCGCTGGAAGTGCTGGTCGGCGACGAGAACGGCCGATTCGAATTGCTGCACAGCGAGCCGATTCGGTTTCGGCGAGGCGATGCCTATGTGTGGCGACCGATCGAAGTCGACCTGTCTGCTTTCGCCGGTCGCTCGATCACCCTCAGGCTCCAGGCCGCAGCCAGCAAAGCCATCCCACCCGGCTCGCTCGTGTGGTGGGGAAGTCCGAGAATCAGTGAACAACCGCCGTAGTTTCAGCGTTCGTCGGCGCCGTGCTCGGCG
>JAJDAM010000005.1 GCA_029261905.1 Deltaproteobacteria bacterium | reverse complement strand
GAAGCGATCCGCCGCGGTCACGAAGGGTTCGAGTTCTTCGGCTATGCGCTGCGTGCGCTGGTCACGCACGACACCGTTCCCGGTCGAACACAGCTTTGGCAGGAGTTTCAGGAACTGCGCGGGAACCGGACCGAGGAAATCATCGAAGAGGCACAGAACCCCGCCTACCAGGCCTCTGGCATCGGGACGCCCGACGACATGCGCGCCCATCTCGCCGAATACGAGTCTGCCGGCGTCGACCAGATCATCTTCATGCAGCAGGCGGGCCGCAATCGCCACGAGCACATCTGCGAGTCGCTCGAACTGTTCGCCGCCGAAGTGATGGCTCCCTTCGCCGCGAAGGCCGAGGCTCGGGAACGGGCCAAGGCGAAGAAACTCGCGCCGTACTTCGAGGCCGCACTCGCGCGCAAGCAGTGGATGAAGCCACTGAAAGACGATGAAATCCCCATCGTCCGGGCATCGGTCAAGAAAGTGGAAGTCAACCAGGACGCCGCGCGGGACTGAACGGGCGAGCCCTCACACAAGGGCCGTGCCTCGCTTGCGGCAAATGAATGCGACGGGGTCTGTTCAGTTCAGCATCGGTGGCGCGAGAGGCGGCGCCGGTAAGCGTTCGTCGGCACGCGTTCCGAACTGGGCCTCCCACTCGTCGAGGTTCTTGCGCCCATCCTGGACGAACGGGCTGCGGCGGATCGTGTTGAAGATGAAGCTCCCGAGCAGCGAACCGGGGAAACGCAGCGGACGCCGCACGTGCATCAGCAACACGACTCGCGTCTCGTCCGTGTCGTTCCACACCTCGTGCTCGTGCGTGTCGTCGAGGATCAGCATCTTCCCCTGCTGCCACGGGCGAACTTCTTCGTCGACGCGGATGACGCACTTCTCGGACTCGCGTGGCACCTTCACAGCCAGATGAAAAACCAGCAGTGACTTGGTGGGACCCCGGTGCCTCTTGATGTGCATCCCCGGCAGCAGGATCGAGAAGAACGCCGATTCGAGCCCGGGGATCCCGTCGAGTGCGCGGGCCGTTTCCGGACAGAGTCGGCATCCGAGCTCGGCCCGATACCCGTATCCGATCAGGAAGAAGGCTCGCCATTTTTCGGAGCGAGCGATGCGATCGTGGTCTGGCGAGAGCTTCCGGAGTTGAGGGAGTTCATCGGAGGACTCGAGCAGCGCCTCCACCTCCTTCGCGATGATCTGCGATTTCGCCTCCAGCTCGGAAACCCAGGGGAACGCTTCGCCGCTGGGAAAGCCCGCGTCGGGAATCTTCGAGTAGTGGTTCAGGATGCCATCGATCAACGGGCGACTCTGTTTTCCGATCCGCAGAATGATCGCGCGCCAGATCTCCCGGATGTGTCTCAGTGCGACAGGCCCGTCCGCTTCGAGCAGGCGGCGCTTGCGCCGCTCCCGCCGCTTCCTCTTCTTCCGCAGTTTTCGCTCGCGGTCGTCAGCCGGGTTCGCAACAGAACGATCGTCGTTCGCAATCGGCATCATGTCAGGCGGCCCTCCGAATCGAGACGGGAATCGACGCCGGCGCGCCGAATCCGTCCAGCTCTGCCGGGTTGAAATCGGAAATCGAAATACCATCCAGGTGTTCGAGCATCGAGGTCACCGCGATCTTCGCCTCGAGACGTGCGAGTGATGCACCCAGGCAACTGTGGATGCCGAGACCAAACGCGAGGTGAGGATTGGGATTGCGATCGAAGACGAACTCGCTGGCCCGCTCGAAGACCCGCTCATCGCGATTCGCCGACGCGATCAACGGCAGGATCAGGTCTCCCTCCGAGATCTTCTGGCCGCGGAGTTCGACATCGTGCAGCGCCCGTCGGATCGACATCTTGAACGGCGAGTGGTAGCGGAGGGTCTCTTCCAGAAAGCCGGGGACCATCTCGGGGGATTTCTTGAGCCAGTCGAACGTCTCGGGCTGTTCGTGAAAGACCCGGGTGGCGCCGACGATCAAGCTGGTGGTCGTCTCGTTTCCCGCGATCAACAACAGCGCACAGAACATCAGCAGCTCCGCATCGGTGAGTCGTCCCTCGTCGGTCTCGACGTGGACGAGATCCGACAGCAGGTGGCTGCGTGGGCTCGTGCGGAGTGCCGCGATGCGTTCGAGAAAGTAGGCGTTCATCTCTTCGCTGGCGGCGACCGCCTCTTCGCTCGGCGTGGCCATCAGGATCTCGCCGATGTTCCCGAAGATGACGTCGGACCAGCGTTTGAACGTGTCGAAGTCTCCGTCTTCTACACCGAGCATGGTCGCGATCACTCCCACCGGCAGCGGGGCGGCGAGCCCTTTGATCAGGTCTCCGGTGTCGTCGGCGGCCAGTCGCGTGACGAGCTGTTCGCAACGCGCCTTGATCGCGTCGGCCTGGGCGGAAACCTGTCGAGGCGTGAACGCGCGGCTCACGAGATCCCGAAGTCGGGAGTGAACGGGCGGATCGCTGAAGAGCATGCTGACTCTGGCACTGCCGTCTTCCTGCACGGCCTGCGACACCTCCGAGGAAAAGGTGGCGTGTGTCTTCATCACGTGCCGTACGTCTTCATAGAGCGCCACACGCCACGGCCCATCGTCGTCGCGTGACACCGGTCGACTGGCGCGCAACTCCCGGTATTCGGCGTAGACATCCTCCGGCTGCAATGGCTGTTCGCTGTTCGCATTCGTCATGCTCGTCCCTCTCGCATTACACACGTTTGTTCCAACATCATTGCCACCGGATCCGCTATGTGCGGACACCCGCGTCTCGGAGAATGGACACCACGGTTCGCTTCACCACCGCGCGCGCGCGCGTCAGCGAGTGGCTGCGACTTCGACGAAGATACTCCCATTGCAGAGGGCTCATTGCGCCCGCCATCGCCTCGATGATTTCGTCGCGCGCGCTGGCGGATTGGCTGGTGAGTTCCCCAGCGAAGAGAGTTTCGACTTCCCGGTGTTGCAGCCGCAGCGCATCTCGCGATACGCGAATCGCCTGATCGGAAGCCGGCCCGACGAGCGCTTGCGCGGTCAGCGCGCGCGTGAACGCTGCGGTCGCCTCGAGGAAACTCGTTCGAACTTCGACCAACCGATCGACACGTTGATCGACCGGTGCCCCTAACGGGATCTCCTCGAGCAGCGGCGCACAGCGCTGCATCCCGACCTCGACGACCGCATCGTAGAGTTCGCCGAGGTCGGCGAAGTGATTGAAGACCGACCGGCGCGACACACCGGCACGCTCGGCAATCTCATCGGCACTCGGCTGTAACGTGCCTTCCTGGACGATATCCAGACACGCCTCGCAGATCGCCAGGCGAGAGCGGAGCGTACGGCTCTGTCGTCCGTCGAGTCGTTCGGCAGCGGCTGCAGCTGAACGCACTGGGCTAGCTGAGATCCAACCCTTCGAGGTGGCCTTCGGCGCGCCAATCTTCGAGGATCTTGAAGAACTCGAGCGACCCTCCGCCGTAGAAGCCGTTCTGGGCGCTCTGCTCGGATGTCTTGCCTTCGTTGTTGTAGTAGCCCGGCGTACAGTTCTCGAAGAAGTCACCCGTGTTGCGCGCCTTCTCGATGCATTGCGCGACCCACGCTTGCTCACCTTCTTCGGTCACCTCGACCTCGCGAATCCCCTTCTCGGTGCCCGTCTTCACGATGTAGGCGAGGTGTTTGGCTTGCTCGTCGAGCAGGTGGGGATAGCTGGCCGTGAAACCCGCTTGTGGGTTGCTCATGATGAAGCAGTTCGGGAAACCGTGGACATGCATCCCGTGAAGCGTGCGGATGCCGTCGGCCCACTTCTCCGTCAGGCTCTCGCCGCCCCGGCCGTACAGCTGCAGCCCAGCTCGTCGCGAGAAGTCGGTCCCGACTTCGAAACCGCTCGCGTAGATCAAGCAGTCGACCTCGTATTCGTGTCCCGCGACCACGACACCCTTCTTCGTGATTCGCTCCACGCCACGACCCTTCGTATCGACCAACTGCACGTTCGGGCGATTGAAGGTCTCGAGGTACTCGTTGTGGAAGCACGGGCGCTTGCAGAATTGTCGGTAGTAGGGCTTGAGCGCTTCGGCCGTCTCGGGATCGACGACCACCGAATCTACCCGGGCGCGGATCTCCTCCATCTTTTCGAAGTCCGCGACCTCGACGGCACTCGCGATGCCCTCGGGTGACATGTCGGTCGCCCGTCCCTGTTGAAGGCCGACGACGAGCTTTCCGATGAGATCGGTCCATCCGTCGTTGACCAGATCTTCCGGCTGGGGGACGCCCGAGACGAGTCCGTTGAAGTTGTCCATCCGGTGTTGATGCCAACCCGGTTTCAAACTCCTGGCCCACTCGGGATCGGTGGGCGGGTTGTTCTTCACATCGATCGACGAAGGAGTGCGCTGGAACACGTAGAGCTGCTCCGCCCATTCGCCGACGTGCGGAACACATTGGACCGACGTCGCACCGGTTCCGATGATGCCGACGCGCTTGCCCTTCAAGCCGGTCAGACCCCCTTCCGAACTACCGCCCGTGTACTCGTAGTCCCAGCGGCTGGCGTGGAAGGTGTGGCCCTCGAAATCTTCGATTCCCTGGATGCCCGGAAGCTTCGGTCGGTTCAGCGGCCCGGTAGCGAGGCACAGGTAATGCGCCTTCATGCGATCGTTGCGATTCGTGGTGACGATCCAGCGGGCTTCTTCCTCATCCCAGCGCAGGTCTTCGACGCGCGTCTGGAAACAGACGTCGCGGTAGAGATCGAATTTGCGCGCGATCGCCTGGCTGTGCTCGAGGATCTCTTTGCCGAAAGAGTATTTTTCTTTCGGCACGTAGCCGATCTCCTCGAGCAGCGGGAGATAGGTGTACGATTCGATGTCGCACGCGATCCCCGGATAGCGGTTCCAATACCAGGTCCCACCGAAGTCCGACGCCGGATCGATGATGCGGATGTCCTCGACACCGGACTGTCGCAATCGCGCACCGGCCAGCAGCCCACCAAAGCCTCCGCCGATGACCAGAACTTCGACTTCGTCGGTCAGCGGTTCGCGGCTGAATCCAGGCTCCGCGTACGGGTCATCGAGGAAATGTGCGAACTCGCCTTCGACCGCCACGTACTGCTCGTTTCCGTCCGAGCGAAGGCGCTTGTCGCGCTCTTCTCGGTAGCGATCGCGCAGCGCGTTGGGATCGAATCCAAGATCGGTGCCGGCATCTTGTGTGGGGTGGTCGTGGGATGAATCCGCCATGATGCTTCCTCCTCGATTCGCACCATTATTGCACTACTAGTGCAAATTTTCCAATCGAGCCGATCCGAGCCCGTCCTAGAGGGTGCATTGGGCAGCAATCGCGTTTCGTTTCAACGCGCGATGACTCAGGAAGGCAATCCCAGCTCGGCATCGCTCTCGACTCGGGATTCCCCAGCATCCACCCACAACCTGGCCAATGCGTCCAACAGCCCACTGCGGGTCGCCTCGAGATACGCCGAGTCCGGTAGCTGCTGGGCGAGACGGCGATGGGCCGCTCCCAGGGCGTGGTAGGGGAGTCGCGGAAACAGGTGATGAGTCGCGTGGTATCGCAACCCGACGGGCGCCCACAGCGGGGTGAAGATCGGATGGCCTGGAATGTCGATCGAGTCCAGAAACTGCTCATCGATCTCCAGGGTCCGGTCGCCGTTGCTTTGATAGCGGTGAGCGACCAGCGTTCGCAGAGAATTCACGAACAAGATCAAGACTGTGATCTGGTACCAGACGAGCAGCGCATCGATCGCAACGAGCTGCAGCGCAACCAGCGCGATCGCGCCGACGACGAACCCGAAGGCGGCGAGTTCTTGTCGCTTCCAGACTGGCTCTTCTTCGGCCGACGGCAAGGGCCGCTCGTAGGACAGGTCGATGGTCAGAGACGACGCGCGCTGCCAGCTGAATCGTCGCACGCTGCGGTTCAGGTACGACAGTGGCACGAGTATCAAGAATCGGGCCACGAACAACAGCGGCAGAACCACGGGGAGCAGCAGATAGAGAACGATCTTGTACGGCGCCTCGATCGCGAACGGAACGTACTCTCCGTCTTCCCGCTTTCCATAGAGATCTCGTCGATGGTGATCCCGGTGTACCCCGCGATAGGTGAACGAAGGGACCAGCAGCGGGAAGCCACAGAGTAGATTCCACACGGCTCTGAAGCTTTTCAGCGTATCGAGCGGCGCGTGGGCGAGTTCATGCGTGAAGATCACAGCCCGGTACAGAGCGAACCCCGCCACGACACAGAGCACTCCCTGACGAAAGGACAGCACCGGAGACGCGACGGCGAATGCAAATGCACTCCAGCCGAGCGTCACCGAACCCAGGAAGTCGAGCCAATACACCCACATTTTTCGGGGCCGCAGATCGCTGACGATGGCCCAAGCCCTGGCAACTGGAATCGACTCTTCGCGTTGATTGCTCATGATTGCCTGTCCCCCCGCCGGCTATCGAAAGCAATCAGTGTGCCAGCCACTGCCGTGATCCGAATCCAACGCCCAATTCTCATTCAGACCCCGTTCGACGGCGCGATGGGGACCGAAATGGCGAGCGATTTGGACGTTACGCCACATGTCACGAAACCAGAGCGGGGCAACCTGGGTCACCGTATTGCAATGAGGCTGCTCGATTGACCGGTCATCGATTCAACACTGCGCGCGCGGCCCGGGTATCCCGCAGAGGCTGCTTGCGCGATTCGCCCACCTCTCGTTCAGAGAAGGGAGGTTCCGGCACCCCGGGAGACCACTCGGCCAACACCCAATTGAGCAGCCGTGCCAACTCGGCATCGGTCAATGGAGCCTGTGCGACACCCGGCACGCGCGACAGATAGCTGCGTCCCTCGGGCGTGCTCAGCAATCCGGCCAGGCCGCGCAGGCTCGGCGTCGTTCCCGGGACACCCCGTCCATCGAGACGATGACACCCCGAGCAGTGCAGCACGTAGTGTTCGCTCGGCGGTGTCACCTGAGCGGGCTCGT
>JAJDAM010000004.1 GCA_029261905.1 Deltaproteobacteria bacterium | reverse complement strand
TATCCGGGTCACGGTCGAGCTCGGCATAGCACTCGCGGAGCAGCCGGAATGCATTCTCGTAGAAACCCATCCAGATGTGGAGTCCGTGCTCTTCGATCCGATCCGACGGACCCCGCCCCGATGCGCCCTTGCCACCGAGTCTCCAACCCTGCTGGTAAACCGTCACTTCGAACTGTCCCTGGTGCTCGGGTCGCGACAACTCGAACGCAGTGGTAATCCCCGCACAGCCGCCACCAATGATCGCTACACGCGTCGCCATTCAGGCAGTCCTTTCGATTGCAGATGACCTTCTCGTGCGCTGGAGGGCCGGACCCTGCGCGTCATCGAGGTCTTCTCGTCGCACCCCGTCGATCTCCAACGGCAAATCCGGACCGTACATTCCGGCGGGTGTCTGGAAGCCGGGTTCCGCCTGCCCGTCGAGAATCCGGCGCGTGACGGCCACGAATGCCCGTGCGCTGAACGTGTAGGCTTCCGGCGTGAACAGCCGCGAGCGGATCGTCGTGCCGCTCTCGGTGTCGGCTTCGACCACCACGACCACCTCGCGGCTCTCGCGCTCTCGATCGCTGGGACCTTCGGGTAACAGCGCAGTCGATGTCTTCAAGAGAACTTGAGACAGCGGGTTCGACATCAGCCAGCCGTAGTAGCGGTTGCCGAGCAACATCATACGGACGGCCGGAATCGCCTCGAAGTAGACCTCGATGTTGGGCACACCCGTGCTGTGGTATGCGGTAATCACGTCGCCCCAGCTGACCGCGAGCGCGGGTTGCGGACCACGGCCGTCGAGGCCGAAATCAAAGACGCGCTCGAGAGAGGCCGGCGCGATCGATACCAGTTCCCCGTCCCGCCGGACCGGTGTCGGGAGGCCCGCGTGTTCGATCAGACCCTTCGCGGATCCCTGCGAGATCAACGCCAGGCCGCCCAGCGCAATCCGGAGTCGCACCGCGGGCTCCGCACGCTTCGCCACATGAAGGGCCAGACAATCCGAGGCGACCACGTCGAAGCCGACACCCGGAAGAATCATCACACCCGCTGCAGCCGCACGTTCGCCCAGATCGAGGAGCAGCTCGAAAACGTGTGGATCCGCGCCCAGGTCGGTGTAGTGGGTACCGGTGGCAATGCACGCGAGTGCGAGCGGGCCCGCGGTGGCGGAAAACGGGCCCGCGGCGTTCAACAGCAGGTCGACATCGCACAGCATGCGACTCAACGCCTCGCGGCTCGTGGGACTCGCGATGCGAAAATCACAGCCGAGTTGTCTGGCGAGCGCAGCCACGGCCTCTCGATTGCGCCCTGCCAGGATCGGACGAAGAGCCGATTCGACGGCGGCCCGCGCACACAACCGTCCGGTGAATCCTGTGGCACCGAAGATGAGCAACGCGGGGGGCACGGATTCCAGATTACATGACCCGGTCTCCCAAGGGGAACGATTTTGTGACGGGGATTCCATCTCGGTGTAGGAGCGGTACGTTTTACTCGAGCGCGCGCACTGGTGGATCGATCGGATCAGACCAACCGACAGGGAGGCCCACGATGGCAAGCAGTACCACGGCGAGTAAGAAGACGAGTAAGAAGGCCGTGTCGAGGAAGCCCAGTCGCGGCAAACCCAAGAAAGAAGAGAGCGTCGAGAAGATTCTCGCGACAGTCGTGAAGGCCTTGGTGCTGGATCTCCAGATGAAAGGTGCCCACGAAGATATCAAGGAGGACATCGCGGCTTGGTGGAATCCGGACACAGTCCGGCTGTTCAAACGACTCGACGACTGGGGCGACTACGTCAAAAAGCTTGCAGAAGCAATCGAGAAGCTCAAGGCGAACGGCCGCCTGCACCCCTGGGTCTTCAGCGTCCCGGCCGCTCTCGGCCTGCAGACGACTTTCTCGGGAATCGTGTTGGCCTGGGTCTACTCCGACATTCCGAGCGAAACAGATCGAAGGAAACTCACGAAAAAGGTCGAAGAGATGATCGAATCGAGGATTGGTGTGTTCTCGCGCATGATCGCGCGTTAGCGAATCAAGACCAGAAGTGTGTCTGAACCAATTGGAGGAGCGCTGACCAGAAGGACGATGGCGGTCTCCATACTGTCGTGTCTTTCGGATCCGCGTAGGTCAACTGCCCGGCGTGGTAGTAGCCGCTCACGCCTCTGCTCGTCTTCGCACACCCCAGTTCGTCCCAGATACTGACGCGTGAGAGCGCGTGGAAGTCGATGTTCGCCCCGGTGACGTCGTAGCGTGCGGCCGGACCGTGCAGCACGGTGCTCACCACCGCCGAGTAACACGATTCCTGCGGCTGCTTGGCGTCGCGGAAATCCTTGTACGCGACGAGATCGGTGAGAAGAAAGACGTCCTTTTTCAGCGCCAGCCTGCCGTTCCACCGGCCGCGAGCGGTTCGGGTATCGACCTCGAAACGCTCGCCGGGACCGACATCCTGCCACGGTGTTTCCGCGATGAACTCCGCCGCCTGCGTGATGTCGCGGATCATCGACCGGTAGTAGTCGTCCTCGGTGAACTGTCTTTGGGGGACGTACAGGTTGTCGATCTCGAGCGCGTTCACCGGACGGACCCGGTTGTTCTGATAGGTGGAACTGTAGTCGTAGAGGTGGAGCCTGGCGGTCTTCTTCGTGCTCGGCTGGTATTCGATCAGGCTGGGATTCTTCGGAAACCCGTAGCACTCGCGCCCCATGATGATCGGGAATACCGGCGCGCAATCGGGCGTCGCTGGACCGATGTAGACGAAGGGCATGTGAAAGCGAAGGTTGATCTCGTTGCCGCTCTCTCCCTTGTCATAGACGTAGTAGCCGATCATCACCTCCGCGTAGGAGAGCCAGCCCTTGTTCTGGTCGAGCGTGTCATTCGATTTCGACTCGCCATAGAAGTTGAACGAAATCCAGACCTGATCGAACAGCACAGAGAACCGATCCGACTGGAGCGGCTCGTTGAGATAAGTGTCCGTGATGGCCTCGAGCTTGGCTCTCGAAGCCGGCAAGCTGAACAGGTGGGAGAAATAGGGGTTGGCTTTGGTCCCGAGCGTGTAGGAAGGGCGTGTCAGAACCTCGTCTTTCCGATCGATGTAATCCATGCGGGCCTCGTCCTCGTTGGAACCGCGAGAAGTAAGGTGCCGCCACAGCCCCGCCGACCGTCTCCTGAATCTGAGCTGCGGCGACGCCCGCAGCACGGCCCTCACGCAGACCGGCAGGTAGGCAGCACGAATCTTCCTACAGTAGACACCTCGACGAGTCGTCAGTCAAGGATCTGACTCGGAGCCGGAATCCTGCGATGGAGCGCGGGCGCCGCCCGGCGACCGTCGGCCGCCAGGCACCCGCGTGGTACTCTCGTGCCGAGCGCAGCACGACATCACCCGAGTGAGAGCAGGGACCGCCGCCGCCAGACGAGGACAATGCCATGAGCGAACTCGCATTCAAGACCGCAACCGAACTCGCACAGATGATTCGAGACAAAAAGATCAGTTCGACGGAATTGACCGAACATTTCATCGAGCGAATCGAAAAACACGACGGGTCGATCAATGCCGTCGTAGTGCGCGATTTCGAGGTCGCGCGAGAAGCCGCCCGCCACGCGGATGCGCATTCCGCCGAGGGACGACCGCTGCACGGCGTGCCGATGACGATCAAGGAGGCCTACGACATCGAGAACCTGCCGACGACCTGGGGGTTTCCGTTCATGAAAGACCACCGGGCAGAATCCGACGCGGTAGCGGTTCAGAAGTTCAAGGCGGCCGGCGCGATATTCATGGGAAAGACGAACGTTCCGATCAGCCTCGGCGATTTCCAGAGCTACAACGAAATCTATGGTACGACCGCCAACCCGTGGAACCCGGATCGTACACCGGGCGGGTCGTCGGGCGGCTCTGCGGCGGCTCTGGCCGCCGGGCTCGCCCCTCTCGAGGCGGGTTCGGACATCGGAGGTTCGATTCGAAATCCGGCCCATTATTGCGGGGTGTACGGTCACAAGCCGACGTGGGGAATCGTACCGCCACAAGGCCACGCGCTTCCGGGTGTGCTTGCGGTACCGGATCTCGCCGTTTGCGGTCCGCTGGCGCGCAGCGCGGAGGACCTCGAGTTGGGACTCGAAGTGATGTCGGGGCCGGCTCCGCTGGACGAACCCGGGTGGCGACTCGATCTGCCGAATCCACAGAAGAAATCGCTTTCCGAGTATCGGGTTGCGATCTGGCCGACAGACGATAATTGCCCGGTCGATACGGAAATCGCAGATCGCGCGTCGGGCCTCGGGGAGACGCTCGCGAAACTGGGTGCAACGGTCTCCGATACGGCGCGGCCGGACATTGATCTGGCGGCCGGCCATATCACCTACTTGACTCTGCTCAATTCGATCATGGGTGCGAGCATGAGCGCGGATCA
>JAJDAM010000003.1 GCA_029261905.1 Deltaproteobacteria bacterium | reverse complement strand
CCAGCGAATCGAGCCCGTCGGTCGCTGAAGATCCGGCAGGCGAACGCGCCTCGAAGGGGGTCGCGTCGAATGCGAAGTCGAAAACCGAAGCGAAAACCAAGGCCAAGCCCAAAGCCAAGCGAAAAGAAAAACCGCTTCCGGCATTCTCGGGCTTCACGCTCGAGGGCGAGCGTTTGTCGATTGCGTCGCTGATCGGCAAGCGACTGCTGCTGTTTTTCTTCAACCCCGAAGTACCCGACGCACCGATCGTCGCGGATGCCGTGACCCGGATCTCGAGCCTGCGGGGCAAGCAGAACTTCGAGATCGTCGGAATCGCGACCGGCTCGGACCACAAGACGGCGGTCCAGTTCGGAAAAGATCACGGCATCGATTACCGCGTGATCGACGATTCGCGCGTCGACATCGCGAACCGGCTCGGCCTTCGGCAACCGATCGCGCTGCTCGGCGTCGACGCCGAGGGTTATGTGATCTTTGGCGTGCAGGCCTACGCGGGCGGCGACCCGAAAGCCGGCGTCGGGATCGAAAGCCAGTTGCGCGATGCGCTGCGCCTCCCTCCGATCGATACCGGGAGCGAGCCGGTGCTCGGAAGTCGCCCCGCAGCACCAGCGGCAGCCGGGAAGATTCTCGACAGCGAGGAAAGCTTCGATCTGGCCGCGCACCGCGGCGAAGCCGTAATCTTGATCTTCTTCCTGCACACCTGTCCCCACTGTCACGAAACGCTGAAGTTCCTGAAGACAGCTCTCGCGGAGTTGCCCGAGGACAAGCGTCCGCTACTGGTCGGCGTCGAGATCACCGGCAAGACCTCAGCCGTCCGACAGTCGATGCGCGAAGAAGGCATCGACTTCTTCCCGGTCATTTTCGATGACACCGGCAAGATCCGCGAGAACTACGGCGTATTCGGCGCAGTGCCCGACACGTTCTTCATCGATGCGCAGGGTCGCATCGCGGCCCGCGTGAAGGGCTGGCGACCCGAGGTCGACGAACATCTGGCGCGAATGCGAATGGCGAAACTATCGGGTGCGCCGATCCCGATGCTGCTTCGAAAGACGGGATTCTCCGGCAACGATGCCTGCGGCGTCTGCCATGAACTCGAGCACGAGACCTGGCTGTTTACGAAGCACGCGGGCGCATACGACACCCTCGTCAGGCACGGCCAGACGACCGATCCCGAATGCGTGAGTTGCCACGTCGTCGGTTTCGGCCAGGAGGGTGGCTTCAGTTCGACCGCTCCGACGGAGGCGTTGGAAGGTGTGGGATGCGAGAGCTGCCACGGCCGTGGCGGGCCGCACCTGTCGCCGGACTTCGTCAAGGACGGAAATTACGCGACCGCTTGTGCCAGCTGTCACAACCCCGAGCATTCACTCGGTTTCGATTACGCGACGTTCAGACCGCGCATCTCTCACGCGGCGAACGCGCACGTCGTCGACTTGTCGGTCGAAGAACGCCAGAAGCTGCTCGCCGAGCTCGGAGTGCCGCGTGACGTGCTGCCCAAGAACGCCGACTACGTGGGCTCCGATGCCTGCCAAGGATGTCATGTAAGCGAGCACGCCACGTGGGCCGCGAGCCCGCACGCCCGAGCCGTCGAGACGCTGTCCCGAACCGGGAGCGAGCGGGATGCCAACTGTCAGAAATGCCACACGACCGGGTTCGGCCGCCCAGGCGGGTTCTCGAGTGGCGGCGCCGAGACAGTGGACGGGGACCTGGCACGGGTCGGCTGCGAGTCGTGTCACGGACCGGCTGGCAATCACATCGGCCCCGAGGCGACGAGAGTCGGAACGATCGTGTCACTCGGCGACAAATGCGACTCGTGTGTGATCCTGCAGATCTGCGGCAGCTGCCACGACGATGCCAACGATCCGGGATTCGAGTTCGAAGTCCTCGACAAGATCGAGAAACAACGCCATGGCACGATCGAGCCCGGAACCGGGAAACCCATTTCCGAGTCGGCTCGATCCGGAATTGCCCCTGCGAGCGAGCCGCGAGCCGACGCGATTCATGTCGCCGTTCTCACCGAGAGCGTACCGGGTGTCGGTCGTGCGGTCGGCCACGCATTTCATTTGCTCGACCGGCAAGATTAGGCGCGTGCTGCACGACCCATCTCGGGTCGGTCGCCGAGCCACACAGAAGCCGACAGACCGGTGGGAACCCGATGCAAAACGTGCGGATCGAAGCGAGCGACGGCGGCGTGCGGACGCTCATCATCGATCGAGAATCCAAGCGCAACGCCCTCGACCGCCAGACCCTCGAGGAACTCGAGTTCGCATTCGAAACGGTCGGCGGCGCCCAAGACACACGTGTGATCGTGCTCCGGGGAGCCGGCGACCAGTCGTTCTGTGCGGGTGCTGACCTGCGCGAGCTGTTGGGTCACGAATCGATCGACGCGAGCCGGCGCCACTTCGACGGCGTCGTGCGCGTCATCAACGCGATGCACCGGGTAGGACCACCCGTGATCGCACGGGTCCCCGGTTTCGCTCTCGCGGGCGGCTGTGGGTTGGCCGCCGCGGCCGATTTTACGATCGCGTCGAGTAGTGCGCGCTTCGGGTTGCCCGAGATCGGAATCGGGCTTCTGCCCCTCGTGGTTTCTGCTCCGATCTATCGAGCCGTGGGCAGTCGCAAGGTGCTGTTGGACCTGGTGCTGACCGGCCGCCAAATCGATGCTGCCGAAGCGGTCGAACTCGGCCTCGCGACCCGCGTGGTCCCCGATGACCAACTCGACGAGACGATCGGCGCGTTGTGTGACACCCTTGGCGGGATGTCACCGGTCGCCATGCGCATGGGCAAAGAGGCGGTCTACAC
>JAJDAM010000002.1 GCA_029261905.1 Deltaproteobacteria bacterium | reverse complement strand
CGCCGCTCAGCGACTCGGCGAGGTCCGGTGAGTTCATGAGCTTGTTCAAGTTCGTCAGTACTTGCTGCGCACTGGCGAGCAGTTCATCGAACGACAGGGACGCGAGGGTTTCCCTGATTTGTGCCAGGCTCGACGGGATGGTCGGCATCTCGGGGACGTCCAGCGGCGATTTCGAGTAGACGGCCGGCGTTTCGGGATCGAAATCGAGCTGGATCTGGATCTGGCCGGTGACGTAACTCGCAACTTCGAGTTGCGCGCGCAATCCCTGCTCGATGAGCCGATTGAGGATGTCGCCCTCTGAAACGACAGCCCCACCGGCTTCTCGGAGCCGACCCCGTTGCAACCGCAGGTAGACAGGGATGCGCACCGACAAGTCCTCCGCGACGAGGACCTGGATATCGCGGACTTCCCCGACTTTGACGCCGCGAAAATTAACGGATGCCCCGACGGACAGGCCGCTGAGTGGTTCATCGAAGAAAGCGACGTAGGTGACTTTCTCGGTGAAATAACGCCCGCCGCCGAACATCGCCAGCGCGACGACCACCAGGATGATTCCGCCCAGCACGAAACCGCCGATGAGCGTGGGGTTGGCTTTTTGGCTCACGATTCTCCCCGAGTCAGGAATTGACGGATTCGGGGGTCCGTCGAGGTGTCGCGGAGTTCGGTTGGCTTTCCGATTGCCAGCATCGTCCGCGAATCATGATCGAGAAACACCGAGTTGTCACCGATCGCAAAGATGCTCGGAAGTTCGTGGGTCACGAGGACCATCGTGGTACCGAGGCTGTCGCGGAGCTCCCGGATCAATTCATCGAGCCGCCTGGCGCTGACCGGGTCGAGGCCAGCCGAAGGTTCGTCGAAGAACAGGATTTCGGGGTCGAGCGCCATCGCGCGCGCGACCCCAGCACGCTTGCACATCCCGCCGCTGATCTCGGGCGGGTGGAAGTCCTCGAACCCGTCCAGCCCGACCATGGCCAGCTTGAGAGACGCCACCTCGCGAATCTCGGCGGGCTTCAGGTCCGTGAATTCTCCCAGCGGCAGCCCGACGTTTTCAGCCAGGGTCATCGAGCTCCACAGTGCACCACTCTGATACATCACACCGAACTTCCGGATCATCTTCTGTCGCTCATCGTCGTCACAGTTCCAGAAGCTCTCGCCATCATACAAGACGTCGCCGATCGCCGGTCTCATCAGGCCGACCATGTGCCGCAACAAGGTCGTCTTGCCACACCCGCTCGGGCCCATGATCACGAAGATCTCGCCGCGCCGGATCGAGAAGTTGAGATCTCGCTGGATCACGAGATGGCGATAGGCCGCGGTCAGGTCGCGGACTTCGATCTGGATATCGGACGTCATGTTCGTCGCTCCATCGGATCAGTCGAGCACGTGATCGAGTACGTTGATGATCCCCGATGCGACCACGATGAGTACGATCGAGGTCACCACTGCAGAGGTCGCGGCACCACCGACTGCAGCCGCACTTCGGCCGGATTGCATGCCGCGCATACAACCCGAGAAGGCGACGAGCGTACCGTAGACCGTGGCCTTGATGAGACCCGCTCCGAAATCGGTGAGCTCCATGGCGCGCCGTGTTTCGTCGACGTAGCTCGCGAAACCGATGTCGAGCATGCCGACTGCGACCGCTGACCCTCCGAGCATGCCGAGCAGGTCGGAGTACAGACAAAGCAGCGGCATCATGCACATCAGAGCCAGAATCCGCGGCAACACCAGGAAGTTGATCGGCGACAGACCCATCGTCCTGTACGCGTCGATTTCTTCGTTGGCGGTCATCGTGCCGAGTTCGGCCGCGAATGACGCGCCGGTTCGGCCTGCCATGATGATTGCAGTCATCATCGCGCCCATTTCTCGCGCCATGCCGAGTCCGACCAGATCGGCCACGTAGATCTGCGCGCCAAACTGCTGCAGCTGAATCGCACCGATGAATGCGAAAATCATCCCCACCAGAAAGCTGATCAGCGTGACGATCGGAAGCGCATCTGCGCCGCACTGTTGAACGATCAACGCAAAATCCGACAAGCGGAATCGAGCGCGGCCCGTCACCAGGCTGAACATTCCGATGAAGACCTGTCCGACGAATCGCACCTCGTCTGTGCGCGAATCGCGTTCGCGAAGAGCCGCTCGACCGATTCGCGCGAGCCAATCCTCGTGCGGCAAGTCGGCTTCGTCGGGTTTTTCGGGAGCGGAGGCTGCCAGGTCGAGCAGACGGTTCACGCCATCGGGAAGCCCGACCCGATTCGTCTCGATCCCTCGCTCGGAGAGCCGCTGTGTCAGACCACGCAGAAACGCCAGCAGCGCCGTGTCCCAGTTCGTCAGTTCTGCGGTGTCGAAGCCCACGCAGCGAACCGACTTGGCGCGATCGGCTTCGGCGTGAACCAGGTCCGGGGAGGGCAGGCCACCCGCCAGCGTCCAACTGCCGGCCATGCGAACGACCAATTCGTCGTCGGACGGCCAACTGAAAGTCATCTCACGCGGTGACGGCGGCTGCACGCGGACATTCTACCGCGCGTTTCATTTGGAGCGATGTTTGCGGTGATCCGGCCACGGCACCTCTCGAGGGTTCGCTTCCCGACGACGCCGATGAGAGGACTTCGATTGGTCGTTCGGATGCTAGCCCGTATTATTCATGATCCCTCGTGGCGAGGGCACGGAGTGTGCCGCAGGTTCGCGGCCCGCGGAGCCGGAGCGAAGCGGAGGTCGCGAAGCGAAGCTTCGCCA
>JAJDAM010000001.1 GCA_029261905.1 Deltaproteobacteria bacterium | reverse complement strand
GAGTTCGGGCCGAAGATCGTTCGCGAGGTCTACACAAATCGCTCCCACTGCGTTGCACGTGTCCATCGTGGTCTGGTTGAACAATTGGGTGATGATGTACACATCGACGCCGTTGGTCCCCGTTCCTTCGATACCGACGACCTTGCCATCGACGATTTTCGACGAAACGAGGAGCTGCGTGACGAAGATCGGTTCCGCACCGATGCTGCGCGTCAAAGCGGCCAGCTTCGCGAGGCGACTCGCGTACTGGAGCCTCCGCGCCTTCGAGCGCGCGGCGTGCTTCTGGCGAAGCGGGGTGTCGACCCAGACGACGGTTTCGAAGTCGATCCGTCTGTGACCCACCTTGCGCGTTTCGGCGCGAAACATCGCGCGCAGGGTTCGGTAGCCGTAGTACAGGCCGCTTCGCTCGCGAAGCGATTCCATCGCACTCGTCGGTCGATCGCGTTTTTCCAGAGCGTCGTATTCTTCCTGCGATTCGACGTGGACGTCGTTGATCCCGACGTAGTACAGGATGTAGCGGGGAGCGAGTCCCGGGATGCGCGGGAGCCACCATTCGAAGCTGCGCAGGTGCCCGACCGTCGAGTGTCCGTCGACGCCAGCGTTCACGATGCTGATGTTCTTTCCGTGGGTCGAGAACTGCTCGGCGAGCCGATCCTGCCAGGTCTCGCCTTCGCTGACGTATTTCTGGTCGGTGGTACTCCCCCCGATCGTGAGAATGTCGATCTCGCTCGGGCTCGCGTATTCGCCGCGTAGTCCGTACGCGTCGCGCCGGTACTCGACGAGTCGTCCGCCATTGTCGTACAGCGAGCTGACGTCGTGACGATACGATTGGCCGGTGATGAGGTTGAGGTGCTGGATCCGGTTGTCCCGAATCCAACTGCCGAATATCAACTCGAGAACCACGAGTCCAACCAGCAGAAGCAACGCGTTGATCGCGACGATTCGCATTCAAGCGATCTCGCACCGCATCGTTGAGCGGTTATTCTCTGGCGCCGAGACGCGACCCGCCGTTCCCGGACCTGACCGCACGAGACCTGATGAGGACGACACCATGGCGACCATCTTCGAGACCCCTGCCGAGTTGAAAGGTGCTGTCGGGCAGCACCTCGGATTTAGCGACTGGATTCAGATTACCCAAGACCGGATCGACAAGTTCGCCGAGGCCACCGGAGATCACCAGTGGATCCATACCGACCCGGTGCGCGCCAAGGACGGCCCCTTCGGTACGACGATCGCCCACGGCTACCTCACGCAATCGCTGGTGAACCTGTTCCTTCCCCAGATCGTCGAAGTCCGCGGGATCTCGATGGGGGTCAATTACGGCACCGACAAGGTCCGCTTCCCCGCACCCGTCCCGGTCGACTCGAGAGTCCGGGGCGGAGCCGAACTCATCGCCGCCGAGACCGTAAAAAACGGAGCCATCCAAGCCACCATCCGAGTCACAGTAGAAATCGAAGGCAACGACCGCCCGGCGGCCGTAGTCGACACGATCAGCCGTTACATTCCCAAATGATTTCGCATCCCATCTTCCGGCCATCTTCGAACGATCCTCAATCGCGAGATCCTCGACGTAGCTAGGCTACGCCTGCGGTCCCGCTTAATCGGATCGGTCGAATCTGACCGAAATCTGGGCGCGAAATCGCGGGAAGTTCTTCCATAGTTCTTCAGCCCAAGAACCGATTGTTACGCGTGTTGGCTACTTACCGCGATGCATTCTCCGGTCATGTAGGAGGAGTAGTCGCTGGCTAGGAAGACCATCACGTTGGCGACTTCCCACGGTTCCGCTCCTCGGCCGAAGGCTTCCTTGGCCTCGAGTTCGTCGAGCAGTTCCTGCGGGGTGACCTTCGCGAGAAACGGATGGCTGGCCAGGCTGGGCGAGACCGCGTTGATTCGGACGCCGGATTCCGCAGCTTCCAGTGCCGTGCAACGCGTCAATGCCATCACGCCGGCTTTCGCAGCCGCGTAGTGGGCTTGTCCTTTTTGCGCACGCCAACCGAGCACCGATGCATTGTTCACGATGACCCCGGACTTGCGCTCGATCATGTGAGGCAGCACGGCGCGGGTCATTCGGAACGTCCCCGTCAGCGTGATGTCGATGACAGAACTCCACTGCTCGTCGGTCATGTCGACGACATCGGCTGTACCACCGAGGCCAGCGTTGTTGATCAACACGTCGATGTGACCCAGTGCGTCCACCGCGCCCGCGATCAACCCACGGACGTCGTCTTCGCTCGTGACGTTGCACATCCGGCTCGGGATCTTCTGCGTGGCTGAATCGGATTTCGCAGAGATTTTTTCGAGTTCGGCGACGGCCTCGTTGAGCCGGCGTTCGTGGATGTCGCTGATCATCACGCGGGCGCCTTCCTCGACGCAGCGGCGCGCCACCGCAAAACCGATTCCGGTTCCGGCCGCAGCGGTGACGAGAACGTTCTTGCCCGCGAGCAGACCGTGACCTTCGACGTACGTGGGGACGCCAGCCCTGGCTGCGGGAATACTCATCGCGCGGCCTCTGTGGGCTTGGGGTCGCGCGGCAGTCCGAGCGCCTTTTCTGCGATGATGTTGCGCTGGATTTCGTTGCTGCCGCCGTAGATGGTATCCGCTCGGGTGAACAGGTACATCCGCTGCAGTGCCGAGAGTGCGTAACCGTCGCCTTCGATGATCTCCGATTCCGCACCCAGCACGTCCATGGCCAGCTTTCCGAGGTTGCGGTGCCACGTCGCCCAGTACAACTTCGTGATCATACCCGCCCGTGCAGCCTCCGAGTCCGCGTCGCCACTCAGTGTACGCAGCGCGTTGTAGCGCTGGATACGAAGTCCGATCCACGCATCGGCGATCCGCTGTCGAATCAAAGGGTCGTTGATTCGGCCATTGCGTTTGCCGACTGCGATGATCTCGTCGAGCTCGTTTTGAAAGTCGAGTTGTTGGCCCAGCGTCGACGCGCCCCGTTCGAACGCCAGCGTCGCTTGCGAGACCCGCCAGCCATCGCCGACTTCTCCCACGACGTTGTTGGCCGCAGTCCGGGCGCCGTCGTAGAAGACCTCACTGAACTCGGAATCGCCGGTCATCTGCAGGATGGGACGAATCGTGATGCCGTCCTGGTTCATCGGTACCAGCAGGTACGAAATGCCGGCCTGCTTGGGGCGTGCATCGGGATCCGTTCGACACAGCACGAAGCACCAATCCGACCAGGCGGCTCCGGATGTCCAGGTCTTCTGGCCGTTGATCACCCACTCGTCGTCGATGAGTTCGGCGCGGGTCTGGAGGTTGGCCAGGTCCGAGCCGGCATTGGGCTCGGAGTATCCCTGGCACCACAGCGTCCGACCGCTGACGATATCCGGCAAAAAGCGTTGCTTCTGTTCCTCGCTTCCACGCGCGATCAACGTCGGTCCGATCAGATTT